>CAJUPQ010000018.1 GCA_910588505.1 uncultured Hungatella sp.
AGAGCAGAGGACTGAAAATCCTCGTGTCACTGGTTCGATTCCGGTCCAAGGCATACTTTTTACATCATAGGAGTTGTGGGTGTGTAGCTCAGTCGGTAGAGCACTTGACTTTTAATCAAGTTGTCCCGGGTTCGAACCCCGGCACGCTCATTAACGGAAATGGCCGAAAATCCTGATTTTATCGGGGGTTCGGCCTTTTTTACTTTAATCAGATTCGATTGTCATGGCCTGCAATTTCCACAGGGACTGTATCCTTGGGAGATAAGGGAATCTCTGCTCTGGGTGGTTGACTTTTTGTTTTTATCCTTCATCTGTTTCACACTGTTACAGTCAGGATAGTGAATTTTTTTAGTGGACGTATTTAAAATATATTCAGTAATTACAGCTGCTTTAGCGGAATTTTCTCCGGAATTCTGCTTTTTGGTACTTTGTTTTTGGGGCTGCGCAGGCTTGTCGCTTTTATCTCCTGGGCTGTAATCATTACAGGGAGTTACATTCCAGGTAATA
The DNA here is from genome assembly GCA_910588505.1 of uncultured Hungatella sp. Lineage (GTDB taxonomy): Bacteria > Bacillota > Clostridia > Lachnospirales > Lachnospiraceae > UBA3402. Next base: position 508 of record CAJUPQ010000018.1, read on the forward strand.
GATTTTCCGTCTGTGGAGGCTATGACAGTTCCCTGTTTGTCTGTGCGGAGCAGTTGGATATCCATGTCCTTAAGCTTTTCCATGGATTCAATATGAGGATGGCCGTATGTGTTGCCGGTTCCGCAGGAGAGAATGGCATATTCAGGAGTGACCTTCTGGAGAAGTTCCCAGCTGGTGGAAGTGCCGCTTCCGTGATGCCCCAGTACATAAACATCGCTTTCCAGATCAAGTTTAGATTTACACATTTCCTTCTCACTGTCTGATTCGGCGTCCCCTGTTATGAGGAAGCTGCTTTCCCCATCTGTGATCCGAATGCCAATGGAGTAATTATTGGGGTCAGAATAACTGTCGCCCAAGGGGGAGAGGATCTGGAAAGATGCGTCCCCCAGCTGATACGTTGCGCCTACTTTCGGCTGATTTCTGGAAATAGATTTTGTATTTATGACAGACTGAAAGGAATTGAAAACTCTTGTATCCGTAGTATAATCCGGGCTGAAAACCTGTTTGGCCGGAAATACGTTTAACGCGCCGACAACGCCGTTAAGATGGTCTGCATCATAATGGCTGGCAATAACATAATCCAATGACTCAACGTTTTCTTCTTTTAGGTAGGATACCACAAAGCTTGATTTATCCCGGTCTCCTCCGTCGTAGAGCATATAATGTCCCTGAGATTCCACAAGAACGGACAGACCCTGGCCTACATCCAGCACATGGATTTCTGTCTGGGCAAATGCAGGCGCGGCGATCAGGCCGGACATAGCGGCAACAGAGATAACATATTTCATCAGTCGTTTCATAGATTAATGATCCTTTCTGGGTGATTTTGCTTATTCATCAAAGTTAACAATTACATAATAGCCCCGGTCATTGTGTTTTATTTCCTTGACAATGCCGTGGTCTGATTTCAGGCGGTCGCGGCCCTTGTAACAGGCTGACATGGCCACGGCGGGTTCGATGATATAACTGCACCCGCTGAGGGCTTCATGCTCCGTGATTTCTACTTCCTGTCCGGCTTCCACCAGTCCGGGACGCTCCATTTTAAATTCAATCTCTCTCATAAAAAACTCCCTGTTTGAAATCAATGATCTGCCTACATTATTATAAAGAAATTAGAGGTAATTGTAAATATAATTTTTGACGGTACAAATGATTGTGTGTTAAAATGGATGCGAAAAGATATAATAAGAGGATATTTACGGTGAAAAAAAAATCAGGAAACAGAGAACCACATTTATACGATAAGTTAAAGAACTACAGTTGTGAGAATTTCTACCCGTTTCATATGCCTGGTCATAAAAGGCAGTTGTCTTTAGGGCCGGCAGTTCATTTTCCCAATCCTTATTCTCTGGATATTACAGAGATAGACGGGTTTGACAATCTTCACCATGCGGAGGGGATTATCCGAAATTCTATGGAATGGGCGGCGTCGGTGTATGGGGCGGACAAAACGTATTACCTGGTCAATGGGAGCAGCGGCGGGATCTTAAGCACTGTCAGCGGCACGGCAGGTACGTCGGGGACGATTCTTATGAGCCGCAATTGTCATAAGGCAGTTTATCATGGGGTTTTCCTCAATCGGCTGAAATCCAGGTATGTTTATCCACAATTTATGCCGGAGTATGGGGTTCAATGTGGATTAAGCCCTTTGGATATTGAGAAAATGTTGAAAACGTATCAGGATATATCGGCTGTGTTCGTGGTATCGCCTACATATGACGGGGTTGTATCGGATATCAGGGCTATGGGGGAGATTTGTCACAGGCATGGGGTTCCGCTGCTGGTGGATGAGGCTCATGGGGCGCATTTTCGATACAGTGAGATGTTTCCGGTGTCTGCCCTGGATCTGGGGGCGGATGTGGTGATACAGAGCGTTCACAAGACATTACCCTGTTTTACTCAGTCAGCCATTCTCCATATAAGGGAGGGGTATGTGGACAGGGAGAGGATTGAGCGGTTTCTGCAGATTTATCAGAGCAGCAGTCCTTCCTATGTGCTGATGGCCGGGATTGAGCAGGGGATTCGGTGGATGGAAGGGGAAGGCCGGGAAAGGATGAGGGAATTTTCCAGGGAGCTGACTGACATGCGGCGGGAACTTGAGAGGATGAGGCATCTGCGGCTTCTTGGAAGGGATGTGGTGGGGACAATGGATATTTTTGATCTGGATGCTTCTAAAATCATCGTTTCCACAAAAGGGACCAATATAAACGGAGTGCAGCTGTGTGAGCGGCTGAGGCGGGATTATGGTCTTGAGATGGAAATGTGTACGGAGGATTATGTGACCGCGATCACCACAGTGATGGATACAAAGGAAGGGCTTTTTAGGCTGAGGGACGGGCTGATGGAGATTGATGGCAGCTTGACAGAGAATGGGGGAGAAGACAGAAGGCAGGAGAACAGGAAAGGAGACGGAAAACAGGAAGGGGAGAGGAATGGAAAAGATAGAGGCGGAGAATTTTGGAGAGATTGGGAATTGGAGCAGGTAATGACAATTTATGAGGCGTGGGAAGGGGAGAAGGAACCTATTGCCCTGGAAGATTGTGAGGGAAGAGTAGGAGGGGAATTTGTGTATCTGTATCCGCCTGGGATTCCCATTCTTGTTCCAGGGGAGCGGATTACCAGAGAAATTTTGAATGTGATTATGCGGTACAGGCGGCTGGGGCTTCCTGTACAGGGATTGAAGGACAGAGAAAACAGAATGATGGAGGTTGTGAGAGATGGGAAAATTGGTTGTGATTGAGGGAAGCGACGGAAGCGGAAAGGCTACCCAGACAAAACTTCTCTTTGAATATTTGAAGGAACAGGGGAGAAATGTGCGGATGGTCTCTTATCCTGATTATGACAGCCCTTCGTCTTCTCTGGTGAAGATGTATCTGGGAAGTGAGTTTGGCCATGACCCTTATAGCGTCAATGCCTATGTGACCTCCGCTTTTTTTGCGGTGGACCGGTTTGCTTCTTATCTTAAAAACTGGAAGAGTTTTTATGAGTCGTCAAAGGATGCCATTGTAATCTGTGACCGGTATGTGACCAGCAATATGCTTCATCAGACTTCGAAATTGGAATCTTTGGCGGAGAAGGAAAGGTTTTTGGAGTGGGAGTATGATTTTGAGTTTGTGAAAGGCGGGCTTCCGGTTCCGGATCTGGTGTTTTTTCTGGATGTCCCTCCGGATACCACGTTTCGACTGATGAGGGACAGGGAAAATAAGATTACCCATAAGTCGGAAAAGGATATCCATGAATCCAATAAGGATTTTCTGGTGAAATCTTATGAGAACAGTATTTTGGTGGGAAAGAAGTACGGATGGAGGAATATAAGGTGCTGTGATGATGAGGGGAATATGGAGTCTATGGAGGTGATTCATCGGAGAATTCGGGAGGCGATTTTGGGGTAATGGGGTTATTTGGTTTCTTGTAATTCGGGAGGAAATCGTTTATAATTTTTAGTGCGTGAGCATAGAGAGGAGACGGAAAAATGTTGAGGTTACAATTTCAAAAGAATTAATCCCATATTTATATACAATTCAGACAGTGGAGACAGTTCAGGATAAAGTAACACTTTCTGTTGCTATAGAGTTATTTGTCTCAGGGACGATTACCCTGGAAAAGGCTGCAGAACTTGCAGAAAAAAGTATTTGGGATTTTATGGATCTTTTGAAGGTGTGTAACATTTCTTGGAGGAGTATACAGAAGAGGAATTGCAGATGGATGAGTTGATGTTGCGAAATCTGTCAGGAGGCGGTTATGACTAATATTAAAGTGGTATGCAATACCAGCCCGATTATAGGATTGATGAAAATAAGGCAGTTGCCTCTTTTGTGGCATATTTTTGGGGAGATTATGCGGTTTATCGGGAATTATGTACAGATTCTGTGGGGCATTAAGATGAGGTTGATGAAATTAGGAAGGCAATAGAAAATGGAAAGTTCAGACAGTATAAGGAGAAGAACTCTGGTTTGGTAAAGCAGTTATATGGAAAACTTCATTTTGGTGAGTTGGAGGTTATCGTTGCAGCAAAGGAGTTGAATATTCCTATTGCAGTGATTGATGAACGGGCGGCACGAAAAATGGCTGCATATTTTTTGATTCAGACAATTGGTATTATAGGGGTTTTAAGCTTGGCAAAACAGCGGTACTTGATTGATTACGTTAAGTCAGAAATAGATGCTTTGCGGCAAAGCGGATATCGTATTTCGGAAAATCTATATAAACAGATTCTTACTAAGAACGGTGAGATGGGGATTTCGGAATAGATAGGAAATATAAGGTGTTTGAATTGGAATGATTTCATGATATAATAGGAAGCACGCATCACTGATATGATAATTGTGTTTCTAAATATGAATACGGAGGATTTTGCCATGCCAGGCTTTCAGGATATTCAGGGTCAGGACCATATAAAGATTCATTTTAAGAAAGCGATTGAGAACAATAAGGTATCTCATGCCTATATTTTATCGGGGGAGGCCGGGACAGGTCGGAAATCTCTGGCAAATGCATTTGCGATGACGCTTTTGTGTGAGCAGGGCAGTACAAATCCATGTCTGTCCTGCCATAGCTGTAAGCAGGTGCTGTCTGGCAATCACCCAGATCTGCTTTATGTTACTCATGAGAAGCCTGCAAGCATTGGTGTGGATGATATCAGGGATCAGATCAATGACACCATTATGATTCGTCCTTACAGCGGGAATTATAAGATTTATATTGTGGATGAGGCGGAGAAAATGACGGTTCAGGCCCAGAATGCTCTGCTTAAGACCATTGAGGAGCCACCATCATATGCGGTTTTGATCTTGATCACCGCTAACCCGGACGCGTTTCTGCCTACGATTCTTTCGCGGTGTGTTCAGCTGAAACTGAAGCCTTTGAGGGATTCCATTATTCGAGATTTTCTGACAGATAATCTGTCAGTGCCGGAGATTAAGGCGGATGTTTACGCGGCTTTTGCCAGGGGAAATCTGGGAAGGGCGAAGAAGATGGCTGAGTCGGAGGATTTTCAGCATCTGTATGATGAGCTTTTGTATCTGCTGAAGAATATCCGGGATATGGATATATCAATGCTGTTAAGCAGCATTAAAAAAATGAAGGATGAGGACGCGGACCTTTTTGAGTGTCTGGATTTTATGCAGGTATGGTATCGGGATGTTTTGATGTTTAAGGTGACAAAGGATGCCAACCTGCTGATTTTTAAGGATGAATACAGCGCCATCAATGAGCTGAGCCAGAAGACGGGCTATGATGGTTTTGAGAATATTCTCCAGGCGATTGACAAGGCTAAGGTAAGGCTGGAGGCCAATGTGAATATGGAGCTTGCGCTGGAGCTGATGTTTTTGGTGATGAAGGAGAATTAGAGGTGTTATTTAGACTGGAAGAGAGGAATTGAGATCAGAATGATAGATGTGATTGGAGTCAGGTTCAGGAATGCGGGGAAGATTTATTATTTTGCCCCTGGGAAATATGAGATTGAGGCCGGGCAGCATGTGATTGTGGAGACAGCCAGGGGGATTGAGTACGGGTATGTGGTGCTGGGCTGCAGGGCGGTGGAGGAGTCTAAGGTGATTCAGCCTTTGAAGTCCGTGATCCGCATGGCCTCTAAGGAGGATGAGGAGATTGAGGCTTCCAATAAGAGAAAGGAGAAGGATGCGTTCAAAATCTGTCTGGAGAAGATCCGGAAGCATGATCTGGAGATGAAGCTTATTGATGTGGAGTATACTTTTGACAATAATAAGATTCTGTTTTATTTTACGGCGGACGGGCGGATTGATTTCAGGGAGCTGGTGAAGGATCTGGCGGCTGTGTTTAAGACAAGGATTGAACTGCGGCAGGTGGGTGTGCGGGATGAGACGAAGATCCTTGGAGGTATGGGGATCTGCGGACGGCCTCTGTGCTGCCACTCTTATTTGTCGGAGTTTATTCCAGTGTCCATCAAGATGGCTAAGGAGCAGAATCTTTCTCTGAATCCTACCAAGATTTCCGGTGTGTGCGGCAGGCTGATGTGCTGCCTGAAAAATGAGGAGGAGACCTATGAGTATCTGAACAGCAAGCTTCCGGGGATTGGGGATTATGTGACTACGGATGATAATCTTCGGGGGGAAGTTCACAGCGTCAATGTGCTGCGGCAGCTGGTGAAGGTTGTGGTGACTGTGGACAGGGATGAAAAGGAGATTCAGGAGTATAAGGTGGAACAGCTTCGGTTTAAGCCAAGGAAGAAGAAAGAGAAGGTTCATGTTCAGGATGATGAGCTGAAAAAGCTGGAAGCTTTGGAGAAGAGGGACAGGAAGTCTAAGATTGGGGAAGGGTGAGAATATTATGGATAAGACAGCTACATTAAATCAGATTTCGCTTACAGTAGGTATTCCGTTTGCCATAACATTGCCAAAAGTACCAGATACAGAGAATGCGATTGGACAGTAAAACCGAATTGCTGACAATATATAAAAGTTGGATGTTTTTGCAGAGCGTTTTCGTATTATGGATTTAGAACCTTTACGCTCAATGGGAATCCGAAGGATGCTAGTGGATAATTATCCAGTGTTTTATGTGGTGAGAGATGACAGAGTGATTGTGACTAATGTACTGTGTAGTGGATCGGATATAGTAGAACGATTGAAAAATAGGTTAGTTTAATGGAAAAGATACAGGGTGAAAGTATAGTGAGGCAGTCATCTGTTGAGCTAAAAGAAAATGAGCGGATAGACGACCTTCAGAGAAACGGGTATAAAATCATTCAAAATAGGGACAAGTTCTGTTTTGGCATGGACGCGGTGCTTTTATCCGGATTTGCCCAGGTGAGGCCCGGGGAGCGGGTTATTGATCTGGGGACCGGAACGGGGATCATACCGATCTTGCTGGAAGCCAGGTATGAGGGGGAGAGCTATACAGGGCTGGAGATTCAGGAAGAGATGGCAGAGATGGCGGCCAGAAGCGTGAGACTCAACGGTCTGGAGGATAAGATTAACATTGTAAAGGGGGATATCTGCAGGGCCAGGGAGTTGTTTGGGCTGTCTGTGTTTGATGTGGTGACTTGCAATCCTCCTTATATGAATGATGCCCACGGACTTAAAAACCCGGAACTTCCCAAGGCCATTGCCAGGCATGAGGTATTGTGTACTCTGGAGGATGTGGTCAGGGAAGGAGCCGGGATTTTGAAGCCGGGAGGCCATTTTTTTATGGTTCATCGGCCCCACCGGCTGATTGAGATCATTTCTATGCTGGTTATGTATAAGCTGGAACCGAAGCGGATGAAGATGGTTCATCCCTTTGTGGACAAGGATGCCAATATGGTACTGATTGAGGCGGTGAGAGGCGGGAAGTCTATGATCAAGGTGGAGCCGCCGTTGGTGGTGTACAGGGATGTTGGAGTTTATACGGATGAGATTTATGAGATTTATGGGTATTAGGGACAGGAGGGGCGGCAGTGGAAGGGGAACGTGAAGACGGAATGGGAATGTTATATTTGTGCGCGACCCCGATTGGGAACCTGGAGGATATTTCTTTTCGGGTGGTTCGGACGTTAAGGGAAGTGGATCTGATTGCGGCGGAGGATACCAGACATACGATTAAGCTTTTGAATCATTTTGAGATAAAGACTCCTATGACCAGTTATCATGAATATAATAAGGTTGACAAGGCCAGGTATCTGGTGGAGAAGATGAGAGAGGGAACTCATGTGGCCCTTGTGACGGACGCGGGGACTCCGGGGATTTCGGATCCTGGTGAGGAGCTGGTGAGGCAGTGTTATGAGGCGGAGATTCCTGTGACTTCTCTTCCCGGACCTGCGGCCTGTGTGGTGGCGCTGACATTGTCCGGGATGAGTACCAGGAGATTTTGTTTTGAGGCGTTTCTCCCTTCGGATAAGAAGGAGAAGCAGAGGATTCTGGAGGAACTTAAGGGGGAGACCAGGACGATCATCTTGTATGAGGCTCCTCACCGGCTTGTCAGGACTTTGGGGGAGATTCGGGAGGTTCTGGGGGATCGGCGGATCACGCTTTGCAGGGAACTGACTAAAAAGTATGAGGAGGCGTGGCAGACTACGATTGGAGAGGCGCTTGCCAGGTATGAGTCAGAGGAGCCTAAGGGTGAGTGTGTGCTGGTGATTGAGGGAAAGAGTTTTCTGGAGAAGGAGGAGGAGAGGAAGCAGATTTGGGAGGAGATGTGCGTTGAGGAGCATGTGGCTTATTATGAGAACACAGGGGTGGAGCGGAAAGAGGCTATGCGGATGGCGGCTAAGGATCGGGGGATTAGTAAGAGGGATGTGTATCAGAAGTTGATGGGGAAGTGACAGCGGTATCCATATGATTGGATGGGATTGCAAATGCTATTTCTGATTGCTGTGAACCTCAGTACCTGCATTTCCAAGTTTGCCATATTCCTTCATAAAAATGGACAGGATGCCCTGCTTGTGGGAATGGAGCATTACTATGATCCCAATGATTTCAACCGGACCTTCTATATATAGTGACAGCAGCAAAACCGATGACCACCTGGCTGATATCCTGAAAGATGCTGATAAACTGTTGGAGATGTGCGGTCAGGACTTCGACGAGGTTACAGAATATCAGCTTTTGGTGCGATGCCTTTCCGAGCAGACCGTTGTCCAGGATGCGGTGCGCCGTCTCAAAGAAAAAGGAGAAGGCGGAATGGATTCATCCATGATGCAGAATCCTTCCGACCCAGACGCAACCTTCCGCAAAAAAGCCGGAAAAGAATATCGGGGATACGCAGCAAATGTCGAAGAATCCGTAGGTAAAAACGGTTCTATAGTTACTGACTATCAATTTGAGCAAAACACCTATTCCGACAGCCAGTTTCTTCTTAAATATCAGCTTAAACAGTAGCTTTTCGCGTTTCGGCGGAGATGTGGCCGTTGGGGCCATGACCATTATTTCTTCATGCAGCCAGTTGGTGACTCTGCCTTTGCAGGGAATCTGTCAGGGCGGGCAGCCGATTATGAGCTATAATTTTGGGGCTGGCAAAAAGGACCGGGTGAAGCAGTCGTTTGCGTGCCAGTTTTTGGCTTGTACGGGATATGCCACATTGCTGTGGGTTCTCTTTCTTATGATTCCCAGGGTATTTGGCAATATTTTCAGCAGCGATTCTTCTCTGGTGGATTTTACGGTATGGGCTATGAGAAGCTATATGGCTGGAATCTTTTCCACAGGGGTACAGATTTCCTACCAGCAGACCTTTATGGCTCTGGGGCAGGCTAAGATCAGTTTGATTATGGCGTGTCTTAGAAAACTGGTGCTTCTGATTCCGTTGATTTTTGTTTTTCCCATGATTCTTTCCAATAAGGTGTTTGGCGTCTTTGTGGCGGAACCGGTCAGTAATATTCTGGCGGCGTCGGTTACGGCATTTATGCTGTTTTCGCGGCTCAACAGGATATTGGACCAGGGGGTTAAGGTTTAAAACAGGGAAGATAAAAAAGAAAAAGCCTGTAAATTTCCGGTGGCGGGATTTACAGGCCTTTTTATTTTGTTGGGGATAAAGATGAGGGATTTTTGACCCGTCATATATCTGTCATTTTAGGTACTTGGCGTGTGTTATGATTGCCATGTGCGGCGAAGATGTGGCGGAGATTAGGGGTAGTCGTTAAGGGAGATTTGCGCATTTACTGTGCTGACCGTACAACCCTATGCCGTTTTGGGAAACGAAGCGACAGCGGACATCCAGTGCATGGCGAAGTGATTTTCATGGCCAGATAGGTAACCATTCAAGGATTATCTGAACAGTTGCCATTATGAAATAATGATGGAGAACAGGAGGAAATTCAATGAAGGAAAACCAAGGTTTACGTGCGGAATTTAATATTTATGACTGGATTCTGTCTAAGGAAATTCGGGAGTATTGGAAGAAAAAGCCTCCTTTGCCTCCAGGGGAACAGGCGCAAATTATTTTCACGGCTTACAGGCCCATAGAGGATAAGCTGCAGGCGCTTATGGAGATTTTGGAAAAGGCCGGGGAATGCGAGGAGAGGGAAGAGCTGGAGCAGGCGGTGTGCTATTACAAAGTTGCCATGGAACGGATGAAGCCGGGAGAAAAAGCTTTTACAGGGGAAAGGGGGGAGAGCCCAAAGGATATCTGGACAGTGGAAACCTATGAGTATGAAAATAGAATGGGAAGTTTAGAGGGGAAACATGATTTGACGGCGTTTTATTTGTTCTATTCTTTTGAGGCGGCAAAACAATGGATAGGGAGTTTGAAGTATGAGGATGAAAGTGTAGAACACTGTGTCTGCAAATGGATTCTGGGGAAGGAGAAGCCAAAGGATGTGCTGGAATGTACATTAAGGATGGTGGGAGGCCAACTTTGTACCATAGATGTGTACATGGATGATTACAGGAGAATGACGTTCTCCCATGACAGACGCCTTCCCTATGGTATTCCGTTTTCCATTGGGGATTTGGTGAAATTGGACGGGCCTGTTTTTTCGGAACCTTTGTTTGGCGTATGGTGCGGGGAATACGGATTTGACGGGTGCTGGTATAACTACATGGGGTATATGGAGAGCTGGGAGAGTGATAAAATGCCGGTTTATGGGGTGCGGAATATGGGATATCATCAGGTGGACGGAGTGGGACCGCTTAGCGTTCTGGACTGGCTTTCTTCGGCGTCCGGGGAGGAATTGCCGGATGAGCAGAGGAAGCTGGGAGAGATCTCAGAGAAAATCAGCAGGATAAGGGAGCAGAGAGGGGAGGTAGAGGCGGCGAAAAGGTTCAGGGAGGTTTTTGGGATGTGATTTGGAGCGAAATGTGGCGGGGATGAAAGGGAATGGTTCAGGGAAGGGGGATTGTGCCGGCGGTTCAGTACAAATTGGTCTGGAGGTTATATAATAGAAAGCGGCTGTTTTTACATTTCCTCAATATGACCAGCCAGTATTCTTACGGTACGCCAGAACTGGCTTCTTTTGGCAGGGTCGGTTCCTTTTAAGAACGAGGCAATCTCCGGGGGTAGGGCGGTTTCCTGTTCCATGCGGTCAAAGAGCAGGGAGTCGGCGCTGATGCCCAGTACGGATGCGATTCTGAAAAGGCTTTCTACAGATAGTTTTCGGGAACCGCGCTCGATGTGGCCTACAAAAGAGGTTGACAAATCACAGGCCTCACCCAGTTGTTCCTGGGTCAGACCTATCTGCTCCCGTTGTCTGCGGATTCTTGCGCCGATTTCAAGATAATTGATGGAATCGTTCATGAAAACCTCCTTAAACCAATATACCTTTCCCTGTTAGTATACACGGATAAAAAGACTTGATAAATGAACTAAAAGAAGTATTATATAAACTATAAGAATTCTTAGAGAAAGGCGAACAGGAGGCGCTGATGAAAAAGAATACGGAGGAACTGGTAAATGAGATTATTGAGGGGAAGAATATGGCAGAATATCTTGCCTCCAATGCAGAGGAATTTTTGGATATTTCCCTTTGCGCCCATCTGAAGGAACTGCTGAAAAGAAAGGGGATGCGGGTGTCTCAGGTGGCTGACAGGTCCAATAAGGGGGAGTACATTTACCAGGTGTTTCGGGGAATTAAAAATCCGGGCAGGGATGTGGTCCTGTGCATTGCGTTGGCCATGAAGCTGGATTTGGAGGAAACTCAACATTTGCTTCGGATTGGACGTATGGTCTGTCTGGATGCGAGAAACAGAAGGGACTCTATGGTTATATTCGGGATTGTGCGGGGGATTTCCGTGGCAGAGGTCAATGATATTCTTTATGAGTTCGGCGAGGATTGTTTATAGGAAGAACGCTTGTGAAACGGAGGAATCTTTATGGAGAGAATCAGAATGGAAAACGGAAAGAAAATGGAAGAAATTTTAAAGGCTGTAGGTCCTGCCGGGGCTACAATCAAGAAAGAGGGGCAATGGGATTTTGCGGTTTATATTGAGGATGAGGATGACGAATCTATCTTGATTGAAATGTGTGAGAAGAAGGATTACAAGGGCGATCTGATTATGGACCCTTATATGAGAATTTGTCTGGAAAAGGACAAAGACGGTCATATTACCCAGGCAATCCCCAAGGCTTATCAGTCGGATAGTCTGGTTATGGGGAGAACGGATATCAATGAAAAGGGAGAGATTTTTTTGAATTTGAAGCTGATGGAGACTAAGCCGGGGGAATTGGACCGGAGATTGGAGAGCTGGCTCCATTCCATTGACGGGATTGGTTATCTCACAGAGCCGGATAAGATTATATTTCATGAGTAAATTTTTATGTGTGCCCGGCGGCAAACTTGTAAGGAAAAGAAAACGTATATGGAGGGCTTTACTATGAGTGTATGCACGATTACCTGGGCCTGGAGTATTATACCGGCCCTCTGGACGGGAAGAAGAGGATATTGAAGGCGGTAAGCAATTATTTGAAAGGCGAGATTGATTTGACCCTGGCGCTTAATGCCTATTATTTAATCATGTGTGAAGAGAATGCAAAGAGGAATAAAAGACGCAAGAATATTACGGATGAGGGGTTGAGGCTTGCGGGGCTTTTGGATGGATGATGATACGTATACTATAAGTAGTGTTATATTGACTAAAAGAATTATAAATGCTATGCTTATGGAAGATTGAGAGACAGGAGGGTATGTGGAAATGGCTAATTTTTTGGCTGCGTTTTTTCTGGGATTTTTTGGGGTACATCGGTTTATGCAGAAAAAATATGTGACAGGATTTATCTGGCTTTTTACTTTTGGATTATTTGGGATTGGATGGTTTGTGGATGTGTGTATTGCCTTTTACCAGATGGTTAAGGGGGGAGATAAAAAGGGGGATAAAGCAGGAGAGACGGGGCAGGCGAATCCGGCAGGAGCAGGGCAGACAGGGCAGGTGGTTCAGTCCAAGGCAGGGCAAAGTAGGCAGCAGGCGGCGGGGCAGGTGGTTCAGACCCAGGCAGGGCAAAGAGGGCAGCAGGCGACGGGGCAGAGGATTCAGGCTGGTCATTCTCAAACATCCGGGCAGACGGGAGATAGTGGGAAAAAAGGATTTTGGGCGGAGATGAAAGAAAAGGCGATTAAGAACAGACAGGAAGCTGCGATACGGGCCGCATATAAAAAGGAAGAAGAGAAGCGGAAACCTAAGATTAAAAAGATCAGGCACACCAGGCCATTTACGCCCCAGGAACAGCAGACGATTGATATGTTAGAGATGGAAATCAGAAAGATGGAAAGCGACTATAGAAATAATAGAACAGACTATTCGGGTATTAGTAGTTTGAGGAGCCAGAAGTTCGATATTGAAAGAAGAGCCGAATGGTACGAAACCATAGAACTTCCTCCTGAGGTGGACCCTGATACTCCCATTTATGTGGATGAGGAGGCCATCCGCAACAGTATTACAGGATTATTTTAATATGGAACAAGGTTTTACTTATCATAAGGGACGGGGAGGATGGGATATTGGACAGGGAAGTGGTACGGCGTAAGATTAAAAGTCTTTTGGCTTTAGCGGAGAGTGATAATGAGAATGAGGCTTTGGCCGCTGTCCAGGCGGCCAGAAATCTTATGATGAAATACCATATTTCTATGGGAGAAAATGAGTGGAAAGAGGACATAAAAAAGGGGGTAGTGATAAAGGAGCTGCGATTTAGAAGCATCCCCCTTAACCAGCATCATTTAATGCTGGCTGCGGCTTTGTCAGAGAATTTTCGGTGCAGGAATTTTTACCGGCAGAAACCTGTTTCCTGTATTTGTTTTGTTGGGTTTGAGGAAGATGCCCATGCTGTTTTGATGCTGATGGAGTATCTGGTTCGGTTCATGGAACAGGGGGCAAAGGCATACAGGGGGAACAGGAGTCAGGAAATTTCATGGAGAGACGGATTTTGTGTGGGGGTTTACGTATCATTTAAAGAACAGGACAGGGAGGAGAAGGGATATGAGATTATGACGGCTATCCCCCGGGAGGTAAATGATGCATTTGGAAAGTTGAGGCTCAAAGAAGGAGCCAGAACCAGGCGGGCGGATTACAGGGCTTCGGATGGAGCGGCTTTTTCTTGCGGGGAGATGAGCGGGAGAAAGTCAGTCGATGGTCGGAGCATTTCCAGGGATTGTTAGAGCGTGTTTGAAGCTTCAAACACGCTCCAGAGTATTCTGATACGCTAAGGGGAGATTCTTGAAAATGAGCGAACCTATTTCAAAGGGTATTTTCTGGTTTATCTGTGGATTCAATGAAATGGATGAGTGCGATTTTTCGGAGACAGAACTGATTGCTTTTCCTGTGTCATGTGGCAGGGATGGGAGAGTGACAGGGGATTGGGATTTTAATTCCAAAAGGGAGAATGCATATAATCATAAAAAAACATGGACGTCTTTTGTAAAACACCGAAAAGATTTAAGAAAATATGGATGGAACTATTTTCCAAGGGGGAAGGTTGAAATATCAGGCGGAAGAGCGTTTTTGTATGTGAATATCAATATGATCAGGTATGAGAATTTTAAACGGGATATTATGGACAGGTTTCATTTGGACGGGCTTGCTGTCAGGGTGATTGTGGATAATTCCAGGCATTATTATTGTCATGAAGATGGTAAGGGTATACAATAATCTATGGAAGCATGCTCTGGAAGCTGTTTGGAGGTAATTGTGGATGAGTACATATGTTATGACAGATATTCATGGGCATTTTGACGCTATGAAACGTATGCTTGATAAAATCGGATTTTCTAAAGAGGACAGGCTGATCTGTGCAGGCGATTATATTGACAGAGGGCCAAACAGTTACGAGATGCTTCGATGGATAGAAAGTCCAGGGGGAAATATCATTCTGGTGAGAGGAAACCATGATGAGGAATTTCGCTATTGTGTGGAAGCTATGGGAATGATTTTTCAGAAATGCGGGCTGGATACTGCCAGTATGGAGGATACCCTGTCTGTGTATGGGACAATCAGAAAGATGACTTCCTATTTTGATCTGTATGGGACTATAGGAAATCTTGTTAAGGAAAGGAGGACGGCGTTTGAGCAGTTGTCAGTGTGGGCGGGGTGCATCGGGAAAATGCCCTATTATTATGAAACTGTGATGAACGGGAGAAGGTGTATCGTTGTCCATGGCGGGTATATTGAAAGTCTTGAATGTCTGGAAGGACTGGATACGGATGGTTCTTATGACTCATTGGAGGACTTTTATCTGAAAGCAAGGGATGACGCTTATAGGTACGGAGGTGTGGAACATGGGATGATTCTTGCGGGACATACTCCCACTACGGCAAGGTATGAACTGCCGTTTAATTATGGAAATGTTTACCGGGTTTATGATGAAGAGATGGATTGTATTTTTTATGATTTGGACTGCGGTTATGGGTTTAAAGGCGTTTTGCCGGAAGCGAAGCTGGCTTGTTTGAGGCTGGAAGATGAGAGGGTATTTTATATTTAAAATCTTTTGACAGACACAGAGAAAAGAAATGGAAATTATGATGGAGAAGATATTGTGAAGAGATGGCTGGAGGATGTCAGACGTGACGCAATCTGCAAATTGAGGAAAGTTACATATGAAGGGAAGAAGCTGGAAGATGCGGTGGATGGGATTATGGAGCTTTATGATATTAGCAGAGCAAGGGGGCTGGTCGCGCTGGAAGAGGCGGCAGAAGAGGCAGAGTCAGATTTTTTGAAACATTTGATTTTGCTGACGGCAAATGAGGTCAGCCCCAAACTGACCGTCGAAATCGCAACCAATGAATATTGGACAAATGAGCCTGAAGGCGTGGATGCCATGGTGGATTATATGTGTTTAAGAGGAATGATAGGTATTCAAAAGCGGGAAAGTAAGGAAATGCTCATGAATGTTCTGTTAAGTCTGATGCCCGCTAAACAGCGAAAAGAATATGAGAAGCTGACATGTGAGCGAAAAGAGGAACAGGAACGGCTGCATAAAAAAGAGATTAGGGAAAGACTTTCTGCTATGTGTCCAACATTCAAACATAAGGAAGTGTCAGAAGCGGTACAACTGCTTGGGAATAAAATGAATGAATTACCGGATATATGTATACAGAGATTGGTACGTGATGTAGACGGTCATGATTTGGCCGGCTGTGTATATGCTTTTGACCAGGGAACACGGACAAGGGTTCTTAAGAATCTTAGTACACGGTATAGAGATGCGGTGGAAGAGGAAGCGGTGAAATGGCCGTTTTTTGATGAAGGAAATTTGGTCGCCAGTGTTAATAAAGTGATTAATACAATTGGAATTTTGAGGGAGAGAGGGGAATTTGTGTTATGAATTATGAAGAGATAAATAAAAAATATGGGTGTACAGCAGAGAATTTTATTAAAGATATGGAAACAGAGTATTCTATTTGTCGTGAGGAACGGCAGTATGCTGTTTTATTGTACAATATACTGCGTTATTACCGGAAACCGGAGATGCGCTCTGGAGAGGCAGAAAGCATATTTGAGGTTTGTGGAATGCCAAAGGAAGCAAAGATTAAGAAGGTCTTTTATGAGGCGACTTTTATGAGGGACTTTTTTGAGAGAAACCGGCGTCTTGTTCTGGGGAAAGACGAAGAGGGGAAGATTCCGGGGATACTGAAGCAAAAGGATTTTACCCGTAAAACAAAAGCGGTTGAATCTATGGATATGAATGACTTTTTTAACTATAAATTGATGAAATATGTACATGAAGGAGAAGTTGAAGATTGCGAAGGTAAGGATTTGATATACAATTTAGGCCGTTATGTACCTCATGCTAAATTGTCGGAGGATGAATTATTTACAATCAAATGTATGATGGAAGCGAAACCGGATATTGCCGTGTTGTATGAAAAAGATAATAAGCAATATCTTCTGTTTTTGGAATGTAAATTTGAGTCCGGTGAATCATCCTATGCAAATAAAGATAAATCGAATAGAAAAAAACAGAGTGAAATCCAATGGATGATTGCTGATTTTCTATGCAGGACTTATTTAGAGGGAAAGACTGAGGTATCAGAAAGCATGAGGGATAAAAAAAGTTCCTGTCTAGTCCGGTTTGTACGTAAGGATGGGAAGAAAGCAGAGGAAGAAATTAAGATTAGCGATTTGGTTAATCTTAACGGGAAAGAAATCTTTCATGAATAGGAAACCGCTGCCTATAACATCCACGTCTTACCTCTGTCGTTGTACATGTAACGGAAGTGTTACAATGGCATCACAAAGGAGGTAAGAACCTATGACGGACTTAAGCAGATGGATCTATTCTCCGGACATTGCCACATGGCTGTCCGGAGGACCCCGGTTAGAATTTGCACAACAGATAAACTGCATCCTTTCAGCGCCTCACAGAACGTTGGAAGATAAGCTGGAAGGGCTGCGGCGTCTTCGGCAGGAAGCCGGCCCTTTAAAGCTTCTGGACGATAAGATTGAAGCGGGAGAGACGCTGGAGGAAATCATCTATCATGGAGGCGGGTTACGAAATGTTTATGAGACGGATATCTTCTGTTATGGGAGGAAAGAAGAATTTCTGAAAAGGCGGATTTTTACTGCGCCCGGGGCTGGGATTGCGTTTATAAAAGAACAGATTGAAAAAGCAGCGAACAGGTATGAGATTGAAAAGGATTTATTTTTTGGGGTTCTCCGCAAATTTTACAGGAGAGGCGCCCGGTATATGGAACTGGAATGGAATATTATCCTGAATTGGGAAGGGAGAATCATCTACTGTCTTCCGGAGACATCAGAGGCAATACGAAAAAATGATTACTGGTTTGGTCCTATGGATTACCATTACATGAGACTTCCTTTTGCTTCCGGGACGGTTGTGGAAACGGTTGATTCTCCCTTTTTTCCATCCGTAAAAGGTGTCATAGTCAATAAGGCGGAACCATGGGAAAAAGAATTTGAACAAAACGGCGAACAATGGCTTTTGTATCCCGATGGCCTGTACAAAAACAGGTGCAGAGGGATTGGAGCTGTTTTGCTTGGCGATTATACATCCATTACATTTGGCGAAGAATTTGTTCTTCCTTTTATTCAATTTTTAAGGCGGTATAATGGAACCTTTTCGGAAAGTGAGAAATGGATTGAGGAATTGGGAAAATTGGTTGGAGAGGATAAACGGTGCTTTGGCCTGATTTTAAAAGACAGGCAGCTTGGCGACAAATCCAGGCCCTATGAGAACTGCGGGAATTATGTATATGAATTAAGGGAAAGATGCGGGAAGCTTTAGGAACATCAAGGCGTATGAGACGGAGTAGTACAGCATTGTATTAGAAATGAGGTTTGAGATGAATATAAGCGAAAACATGGAAAGGGCCATAAAGGATTACGGCAAAGAAGCATTTTCAGACCATAAAGAGGAAACGTATGCTGCCATAAAAGCTGTGTGCCTCTGTGGAGAATTTCTCCAGAATCTGGAGGACTGGGGCAGGAGGCGGGCCTCTCCGGAGATAGGATGGGGGAATACGGAGGAGGTATGGAAAGAGAATTTTTTTAAGGATTATGACAACAAATTGCGTGTGGAAGAGATAAGACAATTGAAAGAAGCGCTGGACGGTGGAACGCTGCAGGTGGGAGAGAAGATACCTCTTAAAAATTTCCTTTGTCAGGGGATTATCCTGATGATGGAGGAAGCGGCAGAGAATCTGTCCCCAGAGCAGTGGCTGGAGTTTATGGAAACACAGATGATGGCAAACCAGTACGGGGATTACCGGGTATTTTTGGAGGCGGTTTACGTTCTGGGGCTTCTTGAAATTTTAAAATATCAGAGCGGAGTTAATTGCCATTACTTTAGAGGGGATTTTAGAGATGCACAATATCTGCTTCGCAGTTTTAGAAACCTGGTTCCGGAAGAAGAGATGCAATGGTATGACAGCGCTTGTGTCGGTTTATTAAAGGAACTGGAAGACCAAAGGATTGATGCTATGACAAAGGTTTTAAATGAACGGGACCGACGGCTGGAGATGAGACGAAAAGAGAACGGGGGAATTCCGATTCTGGAACTTTTTCACAGGAAGATGGAGGAAATGGACGGCAGGGAATTTGAACAGTTTGTGAAACAGGAGTACCGGGCAGATAAGATTTGGGAAGAAAACTGGGGAGAAGGATGGAAATGGGGTTCTGAATTGAGACTTCGGGCAATGAAGAGCTTTAAAGTCCTGGGATTGATGGAGTTATTTGTCTATGGAGACAGAGGATTAAAAAAGCGGCTTTTTCAATGCCTGCCGAAAGAAGAGAAAATGATACTTATGGAGTGGTGGATGGCAGAGTATTATCCCGAATATGTCTATGACTTGGAACGGAGATTGGTTGCTATGCTTATGGCGGCACATGGCGGCTGGGAACGTGAATACGAAAAGGAACTGCGTGATTCTCTGGAAAAAATAATAGGAAGAAATTTGTAGACGAAAGGTAACAGTTCGGGTAGGTCTGCGCGTTTACCGCGCTGACCGTACGAAAACGTAATGGTAGCAGGTTATCTGAACTATTACGACGAAAGAAATGATAGGGGTGAGAACGGATGGATAAGCCTGTTGAAATATTGAAAAGGAAAGCGGCAAGGTATGCCAGGGATTCCTTTGAGGAACACAAGGAGCAGATTTTTGGGGCGCTGCAAGTCATAGAGCAGATTGCTTGTCTGTATGGTAAAATATGTCGTACGTTTTTTAGCTCTGTGTTTGGGGACGTTGCGGAGTACACTCGAAAAGATGCTGTGGAGCAGTGTGTGGCTGAAACAGATGCGCCTTTGAAGGAACTGCTGGTACATTTGCTTTGCAAGGAATCCGATGAGGAACTGTACGGGGATTGTATGAATGAGGAAATTATGACCTGGGTGGATGACAACAAATATGAGGGATATGAGTGGTATATTGCCTGTCTGTATTTGACAGACGTGCAATATTTCGATACATATTTAGTTGATTGGGGGATTGGAACAGAGAGGTTTTACCGTACTTTTCGGGCCATGGTGCCGGAGGAATGGCAGGGGGAGTATGACAGGTATTGCAGACCATGGATTGAAAATCACAGGAAAGAAACACTGTCGGGGAATCTGGAAAGGTTAAACGACAGATTTGAGGAAGAAAGGTCTGTGAAAACGGCTTTCCACAGGATATTTGGAGATATGGAACCGGAAAGGATAGGGTATATTATGGGTGAGCTGGATTATAAGACCTTGGCAGCAGGAACCGCATATGCAGAGGAGCCGGTGAGAAATCGTTTTTTGGAAAATATGTCCTTGAGACAGAGAGAGCTTGTGGTAGATGAGTGGATGCATAACAGGGGTCATCAGTATCATTTGAACGATGCATTTGAAGCTATGGACGCTATCCTGATTGCAGCCGGATTGACAGGGAAGGAATAAAGGGAGATTTTTGACACGTCATATATATGTCGTTTTTCCTGTGATTGATGTGATATACTGCCACTATCAAAGGCGCACATTGACAATCATTCACTTTTGGAGGTAATGGATGGATTATTTATGTCTGGCAGTTTGGAGAGAAGTGGCAAGAAGTGAAAGCGGCAGCAGGGAACAGGCCCAGGAGTATTTTTGGGAGAGATTCGGGCACGGTTTCATGGCAAAGCTGGAGACGGAAAAGAAGAAACTGGAGGGCAGGATTCGCTATTATGACCGAAAGGCCGAAAAGCATGTGGGGGAGCGGGAGGTAACGGACGAATGTTCAAGACGGAGGGAAACGGCGCAAAAAGAGCTGGAATGGGTGGAAAGGCAGTTGGAGGGCGGATGGGAACAGATTCAGAATTGGAATTATGAAGAAAAACAGGAGTTTTGTTCTGAAATCTTTGACAGTCCTGTTTTTGGGGAAGCGGTTTTGACGCTCCGCATGGCTAAGATATGCCATATTGGAAGTGATTTTCAGGTTGTGGAGGAAGCGTATTCTTGTATGATGTGGAGGGAGGCTGACAAAAAGGGAGTCTTGGAGGTGCGCAGGGGGATACCGGAAGACGTGGGAAGCTGTATTTGTCTCGATATCTGCCGGGAAAGGCCGGAGACGGTAAGGCAGTTTGAGAAGAAGATAAAAAGAATGGAAGCAGAGGCCAGGAGAAAGTTTCGGTAATGGGTGAGGCAGGTCTGCGCAGTTAATGCGCAGACCGTATGTCGGTTAAATGGATTTGCATATGAATTGGGGGATTTTTATGAGTGAAATGGAGAAGATGGTGCGGATTGAACGTCAGTTGCGGCTTTATGAAGTTGTATGTCAGCTTGCCATTGTCCAGTTTTCTGATGTGTGTGAGATATTTCCTTACAATATGCGCTTGCTGCAGCGTGACCTGGCGGATTTAAGGGATTCGGGGCTGGTGAGCGTGAAATATTCGAAAAAGGGAAAGGGGTATGTGAAAACAGGAGTACCGAAATTTAATGAAGGGACAAAGCCATGCAAAAAGGCTCATTTGAAACGGCTGCACCGTCTGGGAGTCCTGATGTCCAAACTGGTAAATGAGGATATTCCTTTGTGGGAAAAGAAGGACAACCAGGAGAATGGTGATGTTCAGGAGTATGTTACTTCAAAGGATTCTTATAATGAACTGTTTCCCGGTTTGTCGGAGCGGACAAGGCAGAGGGATTTTGAGGTTCTGCGGAATATTGGATATGATGTTGGATATATTCCGGATGAACATCGTTTTTATCAGGATGATTATCGTTTCCCTCTGGGGTGGTCGAATGTGAGGGAGGAAATTGATGATGATTTTGTGGACGGGAACTGGTAAGGAGGGTGAAAATTTTCGGCGTAGTCAGTGAGGCGGAACAGGAGCGCAGGCTTTTGTCGGTGCAGTTCATAAGGCGGAACAGGAGCGCAGGCTTTTTGTCAGTGCAGTCAATGAGGCGGAACAGGAGCGCAGGCTTTTTGTCAGTGCAGTCAATGAGGTGGAGCAGGAGCGCAGGCTTTTTGTCGGCGCAGTCAATGAGGTGGAGCAGGAGTGCAGGCTTTTTGTCGGCGCAGTTAATGAGGTGGAAAGGGAACCCAGGCTTTAGAGGGAGGGGAGATACATATGGGGACGAAGATTAAGGTTATTGGGCAGAATCAGATCGGCGGGTGTGTGGTGTTGATTTCCACGGGGCAGTCTAAGATCTGCATTGATTTTGGGGAAAATCTTCCGGGGCAGCAGGGAAAGGCGAAGAGGGCAAAAATTAACTGGAATGAGGAAATGGTGGACGCCGTATTTTTTACTCATTATCATGGGGACCATATGGGCAGGTTTATGGAGATTCCTGCCCATATTCCTCTCTATATGGGCGAAGCCGCAAGACAGGTGCGGGTGAATATAAGCAGGGCGCTGCACAGGGAGGATGAATTGGCGGTACTTTTGGACAGGGACAGGGTTCGCTGTCTGAAAGCGGGATATACGGTGGAGATGGGGGATATCCGGGTGACGCCGTATCTGGTGGACCATTCGGCTTATGACGCGTATATGTTTCTGATTGAGACGCCGGATAAGAGGATTCTTCACACCGGGGATTTCAGAAACCATGGATACCGGGGAAAGGCGTTGTTTGATGTGATAGATAAGTATATTGTCTGCTATGGCAGACGTCCGGTTGATATTCTTATTACGGAGGGGACCATGATGAGCCGGATGGGGGAGAAGGTGTGTTCTGAGGCAAAACTTTTGGGGAAAGCCAGAGAATTGTTTAAGGACCACAGATACGTATTTTTAATTTGTTCTTCTACCAATCTGGATTCTCTGGCCTCTTTTTACCATGCGGCGGCGTCTTACGGTATGGGGATGTACGGCAATTTTTATGTGTATTCCCAGCTTAAGACTTTCCGTGAGACGGCGGGGAAGGCGACTCCTTTTTATGATTTTAAGTATGCTTATGAGGCGCGGTTTGATTTTGTTCTGCCTGGGTTGGGCATGACCCAGGAGGAATTTATGAGAAAAAAGGGGTTTGTGGCTGTGATTAAGGGGGAGCCAGGGTATGAGAAGTGGATTGAGCGGTTTGGGGATTTGAATCCTGTTGTTGTGTATTCCATGTGGGAGGGGTATGTGGAGCCGGGGAATGAGGCGTTTGATAAAGGGCTTTATGATTTTGTTGAGAAATATCATGGGATTTGCATGCATACCAGCGGACATGCGCCGGCAGAGGTGATTGGGGAAGTGATTAGGAGGGTTTGTCCAAGGGAGGCGGTTATTCCCATTCATATGGAGAATGGGAATGGGTTTGGGGAATTACTACTGTCTTTTAGTCATAGGTACAATCTGTAAAGTATATCCCAGCGGGGTCAAAATCTTCAAAAGACTGTCAATCTGGGGGGAATGAACGGAAGATTCCATTCGCGCAATGACTGGCTGTTTGACATTGCAAAGTTCGGCTAGTTGGGACTGTGTGAGTCCTTTTTCCTCACGAATAGATACCATTGTCCTGATTAGATCTTTTTCCAACGAGATTGCATTTTGATCTTCCTGATTGACAGACAGATTACTTTTTAGTTCTTTCCATGTGGTCATATTATTTATTCCTTTCTAAATAATCTTGCAGATTTCTTTTTGCATGTTCGATTTCACGTTTGGGAGTTTTTTGAGTCTTTTTGATAAAGTGATGGAGTATGATAAACTTATTATCTTTATAGTATGCATAAAGAAATCTGTTTTTCAGGGGTCTCAACTCCCAGATCTCGCCATCCAGATGTTTTGTCACCGGCTCTCCGATCCTTGTTCCTAACTCTTCAAGCATATCCATATATGCTACTATTTTGTTGAAGTTGATTCTGCATTCTTTACTTGTAGCGGCTTTCACATTTAGGGTTTTAATAAAATCTGCTATTTCAGACTTACCATCTTTATCTTCATAAAATTCAATCTCGTACATAATATTTCCCTTTCTTAAAGGTATTATAGCAAATTTGTTATAAAAATTCAATAGCAACTAATTAGAACAGTACAGCAACAAGAAAAGTCTGTAAATTTCCAATATGGGATTTACAGGCTTTTTTGTATAATTTCACTAATAAAAGTGAAATTATACACATTGAAAATAGAATTTATGAAAATTATAATAAAAATATCTTATAAGAACTTTAAATTTGCGCAAAGAAAAAGAAGGAGGTACACATGGATGGATAAAAAAGTAGCTTTGCTGCTCATGAGTCATGGTGATTTTGCGGCAGAACTGATGCGGAGTTTGGAGTTTGTCATCGGAAAGCAAGATAACTATGAAACACTAGGGGTTCACTTGGATGACCAGGTGGATGATCTGCAAAGACAGATGTACGCAAAGATCGACAGCCTGGATACAGAAAAGGGTCTTGTAGTGTTCACAGATATTGTAGGCGGAACGCCTATGAACCTTGCCGGACATTTACTGGAACGTGAACATATACTGATATGTTCCGGCATGAATCTGCCTATGGTGCTGGAATGTTCCTTTAACAGAGACAAAACCATACAAGAACTTGAGGAATTAATAAAAGCTGCATATCAATCAGGAATGGTTATGAGAACCAGCGCCGAATTTACGGAGGAGGATGAAGATGATTTGCTTTTGTAGAATTGATGACCGTTTAATCCATGGGCAGGTTGTAACAACCTGGGTGAATATTAAGAAAATCGAACAGATAATTGTGGTAAATGACAAGGTGGCAGAAGACAAAATTCAGAAGAATATCCTGAATATGGCGGCGCCCCAGGGAGTGAAAGTGCATACGTTCGGAGTAGAAAAATTTGCAGACGTCTATAAAACAACGCCCATTAAAAAAAGGACCATGCTGCTTTTTACTAACAGCATTGATGTAGACAGAGTGGTTGAATTGGGAGTGGATATCAAAGAACTAAACATTGGCGGAATGAGATATCAGGAAGGAAGAAAGCAGCTTACAAAAGCATTATCTGTCACGCCGGAAGAGGAAAAAGCATTTCACAGCTTAATGGATAAGGGCGTGGATATTACGATTCAGATGGTTCCCAATGATGAGGCAAAGAACATGCGGGAGGTAATGTAATATGATAACAGCATTACTGGTTGCAATATGGGCAGGAATATGTGCGATTGATGATATTGGAACACAGATGTTAAGACGGCCGCTACTGATTGCGCCCATTGTAGGACTGATTATGGGAGATTTGGAAGCAGGGCTGTACATTGGGGCAACCCTGGAGGTTATGTGGATGGGCGTCGGAAATGTGGGAGCCTATTCCGCCCCGGATATCATATCCGGAACCTGTATCGGTACGGCATTGGGAATCGCTTCCGGCGGGACAGAAGTTGCCGTTGCCCTGGCAGTTCCCACATCTCTGCTGGCTCAGCAGCTTTTGATTCTTTACCGTTCAGGAATTGTGGCTTTAAATCCGATTGCCGAAAGAATGGCAGAAACAGGAGATTTTAAGAAAATCTTCCGCATTAACTTTATTCCGATGGCGATCGCGTTTTTAATTCGCGCGGTTCCCACCTTTATCGCCATTTATTTCGGAGCAACGGTTATTGACACGATTGTGGCAGCGCTTCCAGCTAATATTATGGGAGGACTGAATGTTGCGGGGAAAATCATTCCCGCCGTAGGAATCGGCCTCTTAATGCTGATGATGATAAAAAAGGCGGATTTATGGGTTTTCCTGATTGCCGGTTTTGCTCTTGCCGTGTACCTTAACTTGTCCGTATTGGCCATAACCTTGATTTCCCTGCCTCTGGCATTCCTTTATGATCTGGCGTCCCAGAGTAAAGCAGTATCAAATTCTATGGATGATGAGGAAGGAGAGTTGGATTTATAATGGAAAACAATAAAATTACGAAAAAAGATTTAAACCGGGTATTTTGGCGGATGCAGCTTTTAAATGTCACCAACAATTATGAATCCATGCAGGCCATAGGATTTCTCTCCAGCTTTGTGCCGATTCTGGAACGGCTGTATGGGGATAAGCCCAAAGAGCAGAAAGTGGAGGCAATGAAGCGCCATCTGAAATTCTTTAACAGCCATGTAAATTCAGATGCTTTGATTCTTGGCGTAGCCGCGGCAGTGGAGGAATCCACAACAGAGGAAGAAAAAGAAACCGTTGTGTCTGTAAAAACAGGTTTGATGGGCCCCCTTGCGGGAATCGGAGACAGTGTATTAAAGTTCACATGGCTG
This sequence comes from uncultured Hungatella sp., assembly GCA_910588505.1. Taxonomy (GTDB): domain Bacteria; phylum Bacillota; class Clostridia; order Lachnospirales; family Lachnospiraceae; genus UBA3402. Next base: position 26,477 of record CAJUPQ010000018.1, read on the forward strand.
CCTATATGCGGAAGTATTGGGGCTTCCCTGGCTCTGTCCGGCAACTTTTTAGGCCCCATACTGATGTTTTTGCTGTACAACATTGTAAATGTCTCCTCAAAATATTATGGAATACATATGGGCTATGAAAAAGGGATTTCTCTTATCAATGGTTCAGAAACCAATATCCTGCAAAGGCTTACCAATATGGCTAATATTGTAGGGCTCATGGTGGTAGGCGGATTGATCGCCAGCAGCGTTAAGATGAAAGTGGCCCTGGAGTTTGGAGCAGGAGAAAATGTGATTCTGCTGCAGGACCTTTTTGATAAAGTAATGCCCGGTCTCCTTAGCCTTCTGGTAACAGTGGCGGTTTACTTTATACTGAAAAAGACCAACGGAAAACATGCTCCGTTGTTGATACTTGGAACCATGATCGTGTGCATACTTTTAGTGACAATAGGAGTCTTATAAATGATGGATAATAGCAGATGTGTCAAAAATATTGGTCCGCTGCGCTATCAATTCCTGCTTCCCCATACAGCCGGCGTGAAAAAAGAGATTTATCTTTTGGATTCACCAAAATGCAGTCACCAGGCTGACAGGATGCTCACTACAACAGCAGAGGAATTTGAGGTGAAAATTCCGGATATTTCATATCGTCCATTTTTTGGCGCAGCTATAGGGCAGCAGTATGTGATTATGGCAGAGCGAAATCTTCCTGTGGAGGGGATGAACAATTTTCGGGATATGGGCGGCTATGGGACAAAAGATGGATACCATGTAAAATGGGGAAAGCTTTATCGCTCAGATCATATCTATAATGCAACAGAAGAGGGGATTAAGTATCTGAAAGGGCTGGGGATTCGCACCATAATTGATTACCGAAGCCCTGATGAACGGGGAAAGTATCCAAACAAAACGATTTCGCCGGATGTCAGAACCTATTGTTTAGACCCAAGCGCTCACACGGCTGAACTGGCGGCGCAATTTACTTCCTCAAAAGACAGCGAAGATGAGAATCTGGTAAACAAGATCATTTCCCAGAAGGAAAATGGTTCCCTGGTAAACCGTTATGACATTGTAATGGAACAGTATCATAATTTTGCCTGCAAGAAAGAGTGTAAAGAGTGCTTTGGGAAGATGCTGAAAATTGCTGCTGATTCAAAGTCATCTGCCATTGTACAGCACTGCCGGGGTGGGAAAGACAGAACAGGGTTTGGCAGTATGCTTCTTTTGGGACTTTTAGGGGTGGAAAAGGAAGATTTGATTGAAGATTATATGCTCACCCACTATAACCGGGTCAAGAGAAATCAGGTCAAAATGGATATATACAAAAAATTCACAGATGACCCGGTAGTGCTGGATTATCTGTACTCATTGATTGATACAAAAGCGGAATTTATTGGAGCTTCCTATGATGCCATCATGAATGCCTATGGTTCTTTTGAGGAATATGTGCAGAAAGAACTTGACATTACCAGTGAAGATGTGGTGCAATTAAGAAAGAATTACTTAGAGTAAAGGAAGAAACAGGAGGGACAATGTATGCAGCGGGAATTGGCAAAAGGTCTGTTTTTTTTGGAGAATATATCCCGTCATAAAGCATTGTTCCTCCTGCTTCTTCGCAGCGATGATTTTATAACAAGCGATGAATTGGCTGATAAACTGTCAGTCACATCAAGAACGATTAAAAGCGATATAAAGAGCATTTCAAGGAATCTGGAAGAAACGGCGGCCGGAATCCGTATTGATGCCAAAAGGTCAAAAGGGGTTCGGGTGGTATTTGAAAGCGAGGCTTTAAAGAATGCCACAAAAGAATATTTTAAAATATATCAGGTAAACAACATCGGAACGGATTTTGAAAAGAGGGTAACTTATATTGTCAGGCGCCTTTTGTCGGCCAGACAGCCTGTCCGGGTTGAGAAACTGCAGGAAGAACTCTATGTGAATACATCAAATTATATCCAGCAGGAAATACAGGCAGTACGTGTAATTTTAAGAAAATACAATCTGTCCCTGCAGATGATATCCAAATATGGTTTTTGTGTGCAGGGAGATTATTTTAACAAGCTGCTGTGCATTGTAAAAATGTATCATTATTTTTCAGATACGGAAGTACAGGAATTTGATGTTGCTCCTTTTTTTCAGATGTTTATTCCTAAATTTGGAACCAGGGAACAGATAAAAACGATTGTCTGTCAGTGCCTGTCAGCGACGAGAATCGTTTTTTCGGACATTGCATTGGAAAAATTCATGATTTTTTATATTTTGCTGTGCAATAAACAGATAACAGAAAGCCATAAATCCCGGACGATACAGATGATGGACTTTGACTACAGGATTACAGATGAGTATGGGCTGGTTTTGTCAATTGATAAAAAAATGAAGGAAAGTTTTCCCGGGTATGAAAGCGGTAATCAGGTATTCATTGAGTTTATGACATATATGGCAGTAATGAATACGGATTTATATCGCTTTAAAGATTGTACGGAAGAAAAATACGGAAGTCTTATTCCCCTTTCCAGGGAAATCTGCGGATTGGTCATATCTGAATTTGAAAGTGTATTCAAGGTGCAAATGATCAGTGACACAGTGAAAAAAGATTTAGTAAAGGTTATGATTCCGATTTCCATGAAGATAAAGCTTGGAATCAGCGATGATCTAGATCTGTTTTTTTATAACCAGCAGAGCAACAAGCCTATTATCACTGGTTTTATTGATATGGTCTCATCGGTTTTGAAAGAGTTTTTTCAATACGAGGTATCAGTCCGTGAGAGAAATCTGATTCTGAATGTTCTGTATGAGTTTATAAACGGAATCGAGCTAAGCCATAAGAAGTTAAAGATTGCTTTGATTGCGATCAATGGGCGTCTTTCCACTCAGCAGTTGAAGTTTTGTATGAGAAAAGGCTATGCTTCCTTTATTGAAAAAATTGATACAAAGGTTCTCTATGAACTGGAACGGCAAAATGACTGGGATTACGATTATTATTTTTGTCCGGCTTATGGTAAAAATATGGATATTCCTTACAAACCGGTTTATTTTTTTGAGGAAGGCATAACGGAAGAAGAATATGAGAGAAAACTGGATATGATTTTTGTCAGCGCTTACAACTATGACGGCTTACTTCCGTCCCTGCATTATATTCAGATCGAAGATATTTATAAAATCCAGGCCTTTCCTATAGAGAAATTTTTGAATAGAAGCGCGGTTTATATGGATACCTTAATAGGAAAAAATCATACCATTGCGCTGTATGTATGTTTTGATTCCAATGAAGAGTCCATAGATGTGTTTTATTTTGATAATGAAGGAATGGATACCAATGGAATTACACAGTATGTCTGTATGAATCTCAATGTTCACGGAAACAGTCAAAAGTTTAAGATGATTCTGGATTTTATATCGAAACTGGCAGATAAACCAGAACGGTTAAGCCAGTATTGCAGAGAACAGGAAACAAGCATCAGCAGATTTTTTCAGAGATTTTAGGAGGGATGAAATGAAATTTAGAAAGAGAATCATTAGTATTGGATTTGCGGCAGTTATGGCAATAAATACAGTTATACCTGCTTTTGCAGGGCAAAATGATGGAACAAATCAAAATACTTTTCCGATCACATTGACAGACACACATGTTGATTATACGGAAACGGTTGGGTTTGATTTTTCGGAGGTATTGCCTATGCCTGAGGCAAAAGAGGATGGGCGGGGAGAACCTCTGGAAAAACTGGTATCAGACTATGGTGATTCTTATATAAATGATCCTTATTTGGCTAATGAGGTAATTAATTTCAGGAGATGGGAATGGGGGGCAATGTATCAATCCTTAAATCAGAAAGCATTGGCCACACCTGATTATTTAGATACATACCGGCTGCAAGCAGAAGCCTACTTTGTAAATAAGAATTATTTAGAGGCGCTGTCTCAATTAGACCAGATATTACGCAGAAATCCTTTAGATGTACACGCCTTATCATTATCTATCGTTGCTTGTAAAGCTACCAGCTACAAAACTCAGACAAGTATGCGTTTACAGGCACTGAAATTAGTATCACAAGAGGCATATCAAGATGTTTTGGACTTATTGAGTCTTGCTGATTCCAATAATGCCAATAAAGTAAGTTATGGTTCGGAGCAGTTGACAGATATGATTCCGGATGTTATTGCTGTGTTTGGTCAGTCTCCCAATATGGATGGAACGCCATCGGAAGGACTTTTAAGCAGACTTGAGAAAACAAAGGAAATGGCAGAAAGATATCCAGATGTTAAAATTGTTTTAAGTGGAGGCCCTGTAAAAACGCAGTATACAGAGGCAAGCGTTATGAAAAAGTGGCTTGTGGAAAATGGGATTGATGAAGAACGGTTCATTTTAGATGAAATGGCGCGTGACACTCCAGGGAATGCTATTGGAATGGTAGAGGCATTTAAAGAGTTGGACGCACACAATATCTTAGTGATAGGAACAATTCTTCATTTGCCAAGAGCAGTGACAGTTTTGAAAGCATATGGAAATGCGAATGGATACGAGATGGTTATCGACTGTGCAGGTGGAGGCGAACAGCCAACCAAAAAGCAGAAAGAAACAGAAAGGCTGTATACATATGTAAATGTGCTTAGGGCAGGTTATAAATATACAAAGGAAGATAAATGTATGATACCCAAAGGTAGCCAGTGACCTGTTAGATAAAGTTGAAAACGCTATACTAAACAGCAAATTATTGTCTAAGTTCGGAGAAGAAAATAATGCTGAAAATCATATTTGGAGAAGTGGAACATGGGGGGTTATCATCCCCCTACGTATTTTGATAATCGATATGAGGACCAGTGGATTACCCACCCTCTGACAGTTGAGATGATCAGGGATAATTGCGCAAAGTGGATTGCTAGGCTGGGGAAACATCCCTATCGTCCAGGCAAAAGAACTTCGCATGGACAATTTGTTTGAGTTGGAAGACGGCAGTGTAGCTATCCTGGACTATGAGAGTGACGAAGAGACAAAGCAATATATTAAGGAGGTGTTGGGAATGACGCAGATTGGAAGGATGCTCATGGATGAAGGCAGGCAGAAGGGCAGAAAGGAAGGCAGAAAAGAGGGTAGAAAGGAAGGAAGAAAAGAAGACGATATTGAGAGGGCCAAAAAAACTGCTTTGAATATGCTTAAACGTGGGGATTCACTTGCGGATGTAGCCGAGATTCTGGAACTTTCTCCAGACATCATTAAAGCCTGGAGTGAAGAAGCTTGTGCTTTGGTATAAGTTTTTCAGATAAATATACTGCCCGTCGAAAGGCGGGCATATAATTGGCGATTCTCCTATTGAACACTCCGTCCTGCCAGTTTGGAAAAGGAACGGAATGCCTTATTCACAAAATCTTCGGGCAGTTCTGCAGGACTGCACCGCCAGCTTTCCGGCACATGGTCGAATAGCATGAGATAATGGAAACGATAAAAATACACGCTCCACGCAGTTCTATCCTCATCACAGTATTCGGGTGCTTTGTTAAATGAGTTAAAACGAAGCGACGCGCTATATGTTCGGTTCAGAGGAACAACCCCCTCATATCATTTGTTTCTTATCAAAACAGTTTTGCCCTCGAACGCAAATCCATATTTACGAATCCGTTCCGATGCGACTCCTCTGCTTTCTAAAGCTGCCGCATATCTCTTCCTTTCAATCTGTAGCAAAGCCTCGGATGCCGTCTCTTCCAAATTTTTTTCTTCTATAGGATCCCGTACCTTAAACTCCATGATAACAGCACAATCCTCCTGCCTTTTTGGCTCTAGCATTACATCATATCTGCCAAAACCACTCTCCCGGTTGGAGGTGATCACATACCGATCTGACAGATCCACTGTAAGTCCCAACACAAATCCATGATAAAACCGTTCCGGTTCCGACTCCTCTGACGGTTTTATCCCACTGTCAAAATAACTAAACGTAGCCAGCGCTACTTTGTTCATATAACCATTCATGGCTTTTATGTCTCCCAGAAGCATAGCTTTCACAAAATCATTATACTCTGGAACAAAATCCTTAAACCACCCATCTATCATCTGGCCAAACATAAAACGGACTTCCCGGTTCGTTAATGCCAGTTCATAAGTGTCTCGTCCCCATTCTTCATCAATAAAATAATGTTTCACCCTCAAATAACCGCTTGCCAGCAAAAGGCTCCAGACCGCATCCGTTCTGCCGTTCAATTGGCTGAATATAATCTGTTCATCAATCCTGGTTTTGAGAACCCCTCCTTTTAAAAGATTCTCCAACTCCATCTTTATATTTCGATTACCTCTTTTAATTATCCTGTTAACCAGACTATTGCTGCTGGTATTGGCCCAGTACATGGAAAGCCGTTTCTTATCCAGAAAATTTAAAATAGACCATGGATTGTAAATATCCTGTCTTCTTCCAAAGGTAAAGCCGTCATACCAATCTTTTACCTTTTGTCTCTTATCATACGCTCCATACTCTTTTAATGCCTCCCATACCTCCTTCTGTGTAAACCCAAAGCTGCTTTCATATTTTTTTGAAGTAGTGGTTACCACTTCCAGATTGTTTAAATCAGAAAATATAGACTCTTTACTAATTCTGGTAATGCCAGTCATAATCGCCCGTTCAAGATAAGGATTCGTTTTAAATGTTGAGTTAAACATCCCTTTGATAAATTCTGTCATTTCTTCCCAATAACCATAAACCCAGGCTTCTTGAAGGGGGGTATCATATTCATCCAGTAAAATAATTACTTTTTTTTCATAATATCTGGAAAGATAACAGGCAAGCTCTCGCAAAGAACAGGAAGCTGTGGAATCCGTCATTTCCAATAATATCTTATTGTAAAATCTTCTTTCCTCTTCTTTTAATATGTTACCGGTTAACAAAAAGTCAAATCTGCTATATAATTTTTGTATAGCCATACAAATCTTTTCCCTTGCCAGAGAAAAAGTATTTGCCTTAATATCCGCGAAACTCAAAAAAATCACCGGATATGTTCCCTGAAGCTTTTGATATTTTTCATCCTCCCATATGGATAATCCTTCAAATATCTCTCCCTTATTTTTATATTCTACAGAAAGAAATCTCTCCAGCATATTCATATTTAGGGTTTTCCCAAAACGCCTGGGGCGTGTAATCAATGTTACCTCGTCTTTGTTTTCCCACCATTCTCTAATAAAACCGGTCTTATCAATATAAAAGCAAGATTCCACTATCAATTTCTCAAAACTCTGGATCCCTATCCCTACAGTCCTTGCCATTATAGTCTCTCCTTATATCTCTTATTACACCAACCATCCTTTACTATATATTCTCTATTGTACAAGATACCTGTTTTTCCTTCTGTTTTCGTAATTCCATACTACCATAAACCTCCTGATTTTACAAGCCAAATTCAGTCCTTCCGCCTCCTCCCGTGTAAGCCGGGTCGGGCTGTAGTTGGTCATAAAATGGGAGATTCGATAGCCTTCTTCCATTGCAAAGTATTGAATGGAATCTTCAATGATTTCGGAAGTCATCACAGGAAAGAGGGAGCAGGGCATATGGCCGGTTTCTTAAATGCCATGGAAAAATACTGTTCTGAGGAGTAGCCGCAGTAGTAGGCGATCTCCGGGTAGGAGAGATTAGTGGTGGCAAGGAAATGGCAGGCCCGTTTCAGTCTCAGGTTGGTGATGTATTGTTGGATGGTGATTCCGTTGATCTCCTTAAACACCCGGTAGAGATAAGTGCGGTCTAAGCCGATGGAGTTGGAGATTTCCTGAACCGAGATATTTTTATAATAAGAATCCTGGATTAGAGAAATGGCCTGTTTAACATAATATTCCTTGCTGGACAGAGGTTTAATCTTGCGGTTGCGTTCCATCAGTTTAGAACACAGGAGGTAAAATCGCCCCAGGGCTGTGTACGTGTCTGAGATGGACGCGGCGTTGAGGGAGATCAGCGGCCCCAGGATGGACGCCAGTTCCTCCACAGGCTCAAAGCGCAGGGTGGGGGAATCCTTGTCAATGCCTGACAGCTTCATAAGGTGACGGGCATCCATGCCTTCAAACCCAATCCAATAGTAGACCCAGGGGTCCAGGACATCCGACTGATACAAAATAGGGACATTGGGGATAAGAAGAAAACAGTCCCCGGCTTCCAGGTGATAATTCCGGCCGTGAATCTGGTAGATGCCTTTCCCGCCGACAATACAGTGAAGAACATAGTGGTCCACCACGGTCTGAGAAGAATAATGTCCCTGAATCCTTTGATGTACTTGATCAAAAAAGAGGGGCATCACCTTCTTTACGCTCACGATACCGGAATTTTTCCGGAATGTACATGGAAATTTTTAGAAGGAACTCATCTGGATTTTGTAAGCCTGGACTGTACGGCTCTAAGCCGGGATTGGAGGCAGGGGCATATGGGATTTCAGGCTGTAGACGAGGTGAGGGACAGATTGAGAAACATGAAATGTATAAAAGAGCATACCTTGGTGGTCCTGAATCATTTCGCCCATTTTGGGGATTTTACCCATGAAAAGATCTGCGAGATGGAAAACCCCAAAGGTTATGAGGTCGCATATGATGGCTGTTCTTTTGAGTTTTAAGAAAAACGCAATCCGCAAGTCAAGGCGAAAAACGCCATGAGAATAAAACGGAGGAAAACATTATGTTAAAAAAGAAATGGGCAACAACGACAATGGCTTTCTGTCTGGCGGCTAACACGGTGCTGATGGCAGCGTGCGGAGGTTCCGCTTCCACCCAGGAGACAAAAGGAGCCGACCAGGCGGCGGGGAATCAGGAAGGGACAAAGACAGAGCAGACAGGGACACAGGGCCAGAGGGCGGCCTCTGATTTCAGTGGCAGAACCATTGAGATTGCCACGTATCTGTCCGGCGACACTCTGAACGCGTACAAACAGGTGTTCGCGGATTTTGAGAGCGAGACAGGAGTTAAGGTGACGCTGGATGAGTATGGTGAAGATTATGAGAGCACCATGAAAACAAGAATGGCATCCAACGATCTTCCGGACATCTTCGAGACTCACGGATGGTCTCTGATTCGTTACAAAGAGTATCTGGCGGATTTAAGCAGGGAGCCATGGGCCAGCCAGTTAAACAAGGCGGCATTGGGAGTGATTCAGGATACGGACGGAAAGCTGTACACCCTGATGACAACAGGTTCCTGCCTTGGAACGGCGGTGAATATGAATGTCTGCGAGAAAGCCGGGGTAGACCCCTGGGCCATTGAGACATGGGAGGACTTTAACGCTGCCTGCGAAAAGATCAAGGAAGCCGGATTTACTCCCATTGCCAACTACTTTACTTCCGCCGGCGCTCTTGCCAATGCCAACGGTTCCTGGCTCAGCTATGAGGGAGCTCAGTTTAACGACAATGAAGCCATGTTAAACGGAACCTGGGACTGGGCAGACTTTAAGACCATTCTGGACTATCTCCAGACCTGGTTTGACAATGGATATCTGTACGCGGACTGCGGAACCATCAAGCAGGCAGATGCCATTGAGCGCTGCGCCAGAAACGAGTGCGCGTTTATCGTGGGAATCGGAACCTCTTATCAGACAGCAGTTACAGCCCAGAATCCGGACGTGGTCATGGCTATGATACCCATCTGTGCCAGCCAAAAAGGAGGAGCCAGATTCTGCGGAATCGGGGAAGGAGCTTCCTTTGGTATCTGGAAAGACACCAAGGAAATGGATGTGTGCAAAGCCTTTTTAAACTATGTGTCAGAGAACGCGGACGGAATCAACAGCGCTGCCGGCGAGATCAGCACCTTGCCCTGCCAGACTTCCAAGTCTTATGGAATGGGTCTTATGGAAGAGATGGAGTCCCACTATCCAAATGTATTAGAAAGTATTCCAAACTGCCAACCTCTGACAGTTGAAATGATTCCGTACCGGCGCAGACGGGTCTAAAAGAGGCTGTGAATCATGACTCTCTCACTGCCTCTTTTTCATATAAAGCTTTTCGGTTTCTGGTTCGGTTTCTGGAAGTGTATCCTACAATTCCGTTCCCCTTGATTCTATAACTTTTTTATACCAGTAATAAGAATCTTTCTTCTTTCGGTCAAAAGTTCCCTTGCCTTCATCATCCCTATGGATTATACTTATGCTATACTAAACAGCAATTATTGTCTGAGTTTGGAGAAGAAAACAATGCTGAAAATTATATTTGGAGAAGTGGAACATGGGGTTTATCATCCCCCTACGTATTTTGATAATCGATATGAGGACCAGTGGATTACCCACCCTCTGACAGTTGAGATGATTAGGGATATTGATAAATCAGAGGTGGTAGGTACGCATCTGATTGAGAGTCCGGTGCTGGGGCCTATTTCTACGAAAGAGATTTCTGGAGGTGTCAAGACTCTGATTCTCATGGCTTTTGACAAGAGCGGCAGGATATTTAATGCCTCCGCATGCGGGGATAATTGCGCAAAGTGGATTGTTAGACTGGGGAAACAGGATGATCTGACTATTAATCTGCATCATGTAATGAATTTTAGTTCTGTGCCTGAATTTGAGGCTGTCATAGTGAATACAGGTGTGGTGGTTCACAGTTACAGAGAGTATCTGGAAGAGGCGATTAAAATAAAGGAGCGCTGATAAATGAAAGGAATGTATCATATTATTGTACAAAATAATAAGCTTCGATATGAAATGGATATTCGGAGAAATATTACGATCATTCGCGGGGACAGCGCAACCGGGAAAACGCAACTGATTAACCTTTTAGAGCAGGCGGCAGTTTTTGGGGAGAGTTCTGGTGTTGATGTTGTTTGTCAGAGGCCATGCAGAACCCTTGGGGGGAATGACTGGAACCTTGTGCTTCAAAATATCCATGAGCAGATTATTTTTATTGATGAAGAAAATAGATTTGTTAAATCTCAGGAGTTTGCCGCTGCGGTGAAGGCTTCGGATAATTATTTTGTGATTGTTACAAGAGAGGATTTGCCAAATCTGCCCTATTCAGTGGATGAGATTTATGGTATCCATACTTCCGGAAAGTATCATGATTTAAAGCGTACTTATAATGAGTTGTATCGTATTTATAGTGGAACGTCGTTTTTGGGCAAGGTAAGGCCGGAAGCTGTGGTGGTTGAGGATTCTAATTCCGGATATGAGTTTTTTAAGGCTGTGTGTGATGAGAATGGAATTTTCTGTACCAGCGCAGGAGGCAAGTCTAATCTGAAAGAAGTGATAGAAACATTTGACGGCAAATCGGCATTGGTGATTGGGGACGGCGCTGCTATTGGGCCGGAGATGAATGAACTATACCAGTTGATGTGCTGCCGGGAAGCTGTAAAATGTTATCTGCCGGAATCATTTGAATGGCTGATATTAAAGTCAGGAGTGATTGATGGGAAGGCAGTACAGGAGATATTAGATCACCCGGAAGATTTTATTGAAAGCAGAAAGTATTTTAGCTGGGAACGGTTTTTTACTGTACTGTTGATGGAATATACCCAGGATTCGTATCTTCGGTACAATAAAGGTAAGCTGAATGAGGGATATTTACATGAAAGAGTGAAACGGGCGATTTTGGATGTAATGGAGGGTGTGGAGTGGTGCGGATAAAAATATGATAGGAGATATGGCATTACTTGCATCATACAGGTGGAACCATCTTATCCGGTAGGAGAGCCTTCCCAGCAGTGGCTGTCAGAAGTTCAAAAAAGCATTGAGCAGCAAACTGTGACAGATGAGGTTCTCATACACCTGATCATGCTCCCTCTGACATATAAAGGAACTGAGAAAAATCAAACAGCCATCAAAGAATGTGTGCGGCTGGCCAGGCAGATACCAGGTAAAAACCAGGAAACCTTTGCGCCTGTCTATATCTCCGTGCAGAGAATCATCTGCCCCAGAAGCATATATTCTTTCATGTCATCCAGGCGTATGATCTTAGGGCGTTTTTTGGAATTAAACATCAAGTCATGTGTACATTCGCCGTGGATATAGCTGCACAAGGGTGTGTCGTCGGTTCCTTTCAGCAGCGGGACAAGACTTTTGCCGTCCACACTGGACGGGACAGGCAGGCCGGCAAGATCCAGGATAGTGGGCATCAGATCATGCCAGCCTGCAGGACAGCCAGTCGTGGGGCCGTCTGGAATATCCGGTCCCATGAACATCAGAGGAATATGGGCTGCCAAGAGAGGCGCTGGGGGATACACAGCGGGCAGGCGGCGTAAGCGCTTGTGAAGTTAATACCCTGATAAGCAATAGATTCGATGTAAGGCGTGTAGATACCTGTGCGGCGGCCTGCGACTCCGATACAGTCGTATCGGTGCTGGTCTGTGTGGATTACAATAAAATTGGGGGAAGCCATGGCATATCACTTCTTTATTGCTGTTTACGGCTGTGAGTTTTCTGGCTGCGCTGACCGTACGAAAACGTAATGGCAGCAGGCTTTGGCCCCATCGCGAAGCGATTTTCATGGCCGGATGCGTAACCGTTCAAGGGTTATCTGAACGGTTACTGAATTTTTAAACTAAGTGTAAATAAGATACAAATTACTCTTGACAAAATATGGATATTTATATACTATTATTTTGAAAATCAAAACATTTTGAAGGACAAATCAAAAAATGAAAACAGTGATAATAGGGACTGGTTCTTTTGCTCCGCCCAGGGTCGTGACCAATGACGATTTGGCGGAGGTTATGGATACCAGCGATGAGTGGATAAGGACCCGGACGGGAATCGAACAGCGGCACATTTCCGACGGGCCGGGTACGACCTGGATGGCGGCTGAGGCGGCGAAGCTGGCGCTGAAAGACGCGGGGGTGGAGCCGGAGGATATTGACATCATCATTGCGGCCACTACCACGGCGGACAACTGTTTTCCAAGCGCGGCCTGTGAGGTTCAGGGGATTTTGGGGGCAGGAAACGCGGTGGGGTATGATGTGAGCGCGGCCTGTTCCGGATTTATATTTGCTCTGCACACTATGGACGGGCTGATGAGGACAGGGGCCTATGAAACAGGGCTGGTGATTGGGGTTGATAATCTGAGCAAGGTTGTGGACTGGTCGGACCGGAGTACCTGCGTGCTGTTCGGCGACGGGGCCGGGGCAGCAGTAGTGCGGGCCTGTGAAGACGGAGACAGGGGACTGCTATGCGGACGGATTGGTTCTGACGGGAGGAAGGCGTCGGTTCTCACGTGTCAGGCCAGAACCATGGGGAATCTTCTTACAGGGACGAAACCGGAGCCGGGGTATATTGCCATGGAGGGCCAGGAGGTTTTTAAGTTTGCGGTGAAAAAGGTGCCGGAGTGTGTGGAGAGTCTTTTGAAGAGTGCGGATACGGATATGGGTGAAGTGAAATATCTGATACTGCATCAGGCTAATTACCGCATATGTGAGTCCATTGCCAAACGGCTTAAGATTTCCATGGACAAGATTCCCATGAATATTGACCGGTACGGCAATACTTCCGGGGCTACCATACCGATTCTTCTTGATGAGCTGAACCGGCAGGGGAAGCTTCACAGAGGCGACAGGGTGGTGCTGGCAGGGTTTGGGGCCGGGCTTACCTGGGGGGCCTTATTGGTTGAGTGGTAGAAAAATTTTTTTAGACAAATAATTTGATAGTCAAAGTTTTTCGATTTTTGTCGAAAGCTTGCTATATATAATTTATTTTATGATGAAACATTTCTTCCCAAAGGGGAGAGTAAAAAAGAAAGAAAAGAAAGGGAGAGTAAAATCATGTTAGAGAAGATGAAGGAAATTATTTCGGAGCAGTTAAGTGTTGACGCAGACACCATTACGGAGAATTCCAATTTTAAGGACGACCTGGCAGCGGATTCTCTGGATTTGTTTGAGCTGGTGATGGCGCTGGAGGATGAGTATTCGGTGGAGATTCCGGCTGAAGATTTGCAGAATCTTCTGACGGTAGGCGAAGTTATGAATTATCTGAAGGAAAAAGGCGTTGAGTAAAATGAAGACAAGAATTACAGAGCTTTTGGGGGTGGAGTACCCCATTATCCAGGGAGGTATGGCCTGGGTTGCGGAACATCATCTGGCGGCGGCGGTTTCTGAGGCCGGGGGCCTGGGGCTTATCGGCGGGGCCAATGCGCCGGGGGAAGTGGTCAGGGATGAGATTCGCAAGGCAAGGAAGCTTACGGACAAGCCCTTTGGGGTGAATGTGATGCTGATGAGCCCTTATGCGGATGATGTGGCTAAGGTGATTGTGGAGGAAGGCATTCAGGTGGTTACCACCGGCGCCGGGAATCCTGAGAAGTATATGGACATATGGAAAGCAGCAGGCGTGAAGGTGATTCCCGTGGTGGCTTCCGTGGCATTGGCACGGCGCATGGAGCGGCACGGGGCGGACGCGGTTGTGGCAGAAGGGTGTGAGTCCGGAGGCCACATCGGGGAGCAGACTACCATGACCCTGGTTCCCCAGGTTGCGGACGCGGTTGAGATTCCCGTGATTGCGGCAGGAGGAATCGGCGACGGCAGAGGGATTGCGGCGGCTTTTATGCTTGGGGCTGAGGCGGTTCAGATCGGCACCAGATTTGTGGTGTCTAAGGAGGCCGTGGTACATGAGAATTATAAGCAGAGAATCATCAAGGCCAAGGATATTGATTCGGCAGTGACCGGGAGAAGCCATGGCCATCCCATCCGCTGTCTGAGAAATGAAATGACCAGAGAGTATGTAAAGATGGAGGCAGAGGGGAAATCTTTTGAGGAGTTGGAGTATATGACTCTGGGGGCGCTGCGCCGGGCGGTTCAGGAGGGCGATGTGGCCAAGGGAACGGTTATGGCGGGACAGATCGCGGGGCTGATTTCCAAAGAGCAGACTTGCAAAGAGATGGTTGAGGAAATGATGGAGCAGGCGAAGACGCTGATGAAGTGGGAGTGACAGACAGGCGGATTTGCCGGGGATTGGAAATAAGCGGCAGAAAGAAGCAGGGAAACCATTGGTTTTTGTATTGAGGCAGAGAAAGGCAGCAGGGGATTTTGCTGCCGAATCTGCGGATATATGTGGATACAATGTGATAGCAAAAGGAGCATTTCATGAATAAAGTTGCATTTATTTTCCCGGGACAGGGAGCGCAGACGGTTGGCATGGGTAAGGATTTTTACGATAATACGGAGACTGCAAGGCGGATTTTTGACAGGGCGTCAGAGCTTTTGGGATTTTCTATGCCAGAGCTGTGCTTTGAAAAAAATGACCGGCTGGATATTACGGAGTACACCCAGGCGGCTATGGTGACTGCCGGCATTGCCATGATGAAGGTGCTGATGGAGAAGACGGATATCAGGCCTTATGTGGCTGCAGGGCTGAGCCTGGGAGAATATTGCGCGCTGGCGGCTGCGGGGGTTATGTCCGTGGATGATGCCATTACGACCGTGAGGCAGAGGGGAATCCTGATGCAGGGGGAGGTTCCTGTGGGGATTGGCGCCATGGCGGCGGTGCTGGCTATGGACGCGGAAAAGATTGAGCAGGTGATCGGGGATATGGAGGATGTCCAGATCGCCAATTATAATTGCCCGGGGCAGATTGTGATTTCCGGGAAAAAGGAAGCTGTGGAACTGGCTGGAATGAAATTGAAGGAAGCCGGCGCTAAGAGGGTGGTTCCTCTTAATGTCAGCGGGCCGTTTCATTCGAAGATGCTTACAGGGGCAGGGGACAAGCTGGGGAAGGTGCTGGAACACGTTAAGGTGTCAAAGCCGGAAATTCCCTATGTGGCCAATGTGACGGCGGAGTATGTGACGGATGAGGCGTTGGTGAAGCCGCTGCTGATGCGGCAGGTGTATTCTTCGGTGAGATGGCAGCAGAGTGTGGAAACCATGCTGAAAGATGGGGTGGACACCTTTGTGGAGATTGGGCCGGGGAAAACCCTCAGCGGGTTTATGAGAAAGATTTCAAGGGACGTGAAGGTTCTTAATATAGAGAAGATGGATGATTTGGAGAAATTGAGATAGCGAATCGGTTGTGGAGCTGGTGCAGCATGGATTAAATTTTGGTGAATAAATTGCCTGATATCGGTTTCATATGTGTCTAGGTTTGCAGGATTTGTTTAAATTGAGAGGAGAAAGGGACAGATGCTGACAGGTAAGGTGGCGGTGGTTACCGGGGCAAGCCGGGGGATTGGCAGAGAGATTGCCAGGACTTTGGCGGCCGCAGGGGCTGAGGTGATTGTAAATTATAATGGTTCGGCCCAGAGGGCGGAGGACGCGGTTAAGGAAATTGAGGAAAAGGGCGGGAAAGCGGAGGCCATCCAGTGTGATGTGTCGGATTTTGAGAGTGCCGGGAAATTGATGGACCGTGTAATTAAGTCTTATGGCCATATTGATATTTTGGTGAATAATGCGGGGATTACAAAGGACGGCCTTTTGATGCGCATGTCGGAGGAGGATTTTGACGCGGTTGTGAGGACGAACCTGAAGGGGGCGTTTAATTGTATGCGCCATGTGGCCCGGCAGATGGTAAAGCAGAAGAGCGGCAGGATTATTAATATTTCTTCGGTGTCAGGGGTTCTTGGCAATGCGGGGCAGGTGAATTACGCGGCTTCCAAGGCGGGGATTATCGGCATGACCAAGTCGGCGGCCAGGGAGCTGGCAAGCAGAGGGATTACGGTTAACGCTATTGCGCCGGGATTTATTAATACGGAGATGACGGAAGTACTGTCGGATGGAGTGAAGGAAGGAGCCAGGGCTCAGATTCCCATGAAGGAGTTTGGGGAGACAAAGGATGTGGCGGAGGCGGCTGCGTTTTTGGCTTCGGATAAGGCCAGGTATATTACGGGCCAGGTATTGTGTGTGGACGGCGGAATGGCCATGTAGCCGGTCTGTACCGGTCTGACGGGTATTTTTGACGGGCAGTATTGGCAGCGGATACTTAGGTGTTTCAAGGGATGTTTAGGCGGGGCATGGCCCGGCAGAAGACAGGAGGAGTGAAAGGATGAGCAATCGTGTGGTTGTTACCGGAATGGGAGCGATTACCCCTATTGGAAACAGTGTGGATGAGTTTTGGAGCGGGCTGAAGGAAAAAAAGGTGGGAATCGGGCCGATCACGGTTTTTGACACAGAGAATTACAAGGTGAAGCTGGCGGCTGAGGTGAAGGGGTTTGAGGGCAAAAATTATATGGACCCGAAGACTGCCAAGAGGATGGAGCGGTTTTCCCAGTTTGCGGTTGCGGCGGCTAAGGAGGCTCTGGAACATTCGGGCCTTGAGATGGAGAAGGAGGACCCTTACCGCGTGGGCGTGTGCATCGGTTCGGGCATCGGAAGCCTGCAGTCCATTGAGAGGGAGTACAAGAAGCTTCTGGACAAGGGGCCAAGCCGGGTGAATCCTCTTCTGGTTCCTTTGATGATCGGCAATATGGCGGCGGGAAATGTGGCGATCCAGTTTGGCCTTAAAGGGAAATGCTTTAATGTGGTTACGGCCTGCGCCACGGGAACCCATTCCATTGGGGAGGCGTTCCGTTCGATTCAGTACGGGGAAGCGGATGTTATGGTGGCAGGCGGCACGGAGGCTTCGATTACGCCTTTGAGTATTGCCGGGTTTGGAGCTTTGACGGCCCTGTCTACTTCAAAGGACCCTTTAAGGGCTTCCATTCCCTTTGACTGTGAGAGAAACGGGTTTGTTATGGGTGAGGGAGCCGGAGTGGTGGTTCTGGAGTCTCTGGACCATGCCATGGCAAGGGGAGCGAAGATTTACGGGGAGCTGGTTGGCTACGGGGCTACCTGCGACGCCTACCACATTACGTCACCGGCGGAGGACGGAAGCGGGGCAGCCAAGGCCATGGAGATGGCCATGAAGGATGGGGGCGTCCTGGCAGAGGATATGGATTATATTAATGCCCACGGAACCGGGACCCACCACAATGACCTGTTTGAGACAAAGGCCATTAAGCTGGCCCTGGGAGACCATGCGTATAAGGTTCACATTAATTCTACGAAATCTATGGTTGGACATCTTCTGGGGGCCGCGGGAGGCGTGGAGTTTATCGCCTGCGTGAAGGCCATAGAGGAAGGGTTTGTCCATGCCACGGCCGGTCTTGAGAAAGAGGATGAGGGGTGCGACCTGGATTACACCAAGGGGGAGGGCGTCAAGGCGGATATCCGGTATGCCATGAGCAATTCCCTGGGATTCGGCGGCCACAATGCCAGCCTGCTTATTAAGAAGTTTGAGGAATAGGGGGAAACGGGTATGGAGATACAGAGTGTTCTTGCGTTGGTTCAGGCTTTTACGGACCACGGGCTTACGGAGCTGGATGTGGAGGATAACGGGACTAAGATTCGTCTGCGAAAGGATAATCCTGGAGTGGAAACCGCGGCATCCTATGGGGAGAGCAAAAGGACGGTTCAGGCTGGGGCAGCCGGATTTGGCGCGGCGGAAAGCGTTGGCGTGATACCGGCAAGCATGGGCGCGATACCGGGCGCGCCTGGAAATGTCAGTGTGATTCCGGGAGCAGCCGGAACTGCCGCCGTGGTTTCCGGGGCGGGAGCTTTGGCAGCAGGAGGCGCGGCAGCCGCCGCCATACCGGCGGCAGGCGTCTTGGGAACCGGAGCTGTTGTCCAGACCGTGGCAGCAGTCCCGGGGCAGGCGGCTGCTGGTCCGACGGCCATGGAGTCTGATAAGGTGGTGGTTTCGCCGCTGGTGGGCGTATTTTACAGCGCCTCCTCCCCGGACGCGGAGAATTTCGTGAAGGTGGGAGATGTTGTGAAAAAGGGCCAGGTTCTGGGAATCATTGAGGCCATGAAGCTGATGAATGAGATTGAGAGTGAGTATGACGGGGTGGTTGAGGCTATTTTGGTCAATAACGAAGATGTGGTGGAGTACAACCAGCCGTTGTTCAGGATTCGGTAAAAGGAGAAAAATCATATGCTTGGAATTAAGGAGATTGAGGAGATCATCCCTCATCGTCACCCGTTTCTGCTGATCGACTGTATTGAGGAGCTGGAGCCGGGAGTCAGGGCTGTGGGATATAAATGCGTGACGTTTGATGAGCCCCAGTTCAGGGGCCATTTTCCCCAGGAACCAGTGATGCCTGGGGTGCTGATGGTGGAGGCCCTGGCTCAGGTGGGGGCTGTGGCGATTTTGAGCGTGGAGGAGAACAAAGGAAAGACCGCGTATTTCGGAGCCATCAATCATGCCAGGTTCAAGAGAAAGGTGGTTCCGGGGGACAAGCTTCGGCTGGAGTGTGAGATCATCAAGCAGAAAGGGCCTATGGGCATCGGAAAGGCCACGGCTACCGTGGACGGCAAGGTTGCGGTGTCGGCGGAATTGACTTTTATGATTGGATAGGGGAATGCCTTATGTTTACGAAAATATTGGTTGCCAACCGGGGAGAGATTGCGGTTCGGATTATCCGGGCGTGCAGGGAAATGGGTATCAAGACAGTGGCCGTGTATTCGGAAGCTGACAGGGATTCTCTCCACACTCTTCTGGCGGATGAGGCTATCTGCATCGGGCCGGCTCCTTCAGACAAGAGTTATCTGAACATGGAGCGGATTATTTCGGCTACTGTGGCAATGAAAGCGGAGGCCGTTCATCCGGGTTTCGGTTTTTTGTCGGAGAATGCCAGGTTTGCGGAGCTTTGTGAGAAGTGCAGCATTACGTTTATCGGACCGTCGGCGGATTTGATTAATAAGATGGGCAATAAATCGGAGGCCAGAAAGACCATGATGGAGGCCGGCGTACCGGTGGTCCCGGGAAGTAAGGAGCCGGTGTACAAGGTGGAGGAAGCCAAAGCCATGGCGGAGGAAATCGGTTATCCGGTGATGATTAAGGCTTCGTCCGGCGGCGGCGGAAAGGGCATGAGGATTTCCTACGGGCCCGATGATTTTGAGGCGAATTTTCTCAATGCCCAGATGGAGTCTGTCAAGGGTTTTTCCGATGATACCATGTATCTGGAGCGGTATATTGAGAAGCCAAGACATATTGAGTTTCAGATTATGGCGGATAAACAGGGCCATGTGGTGCATCTTGGGGAGAGGGATTGTTCCATTCAGAGACGGCACCAGAAGGTTTTGGAGGAGTCTCCGTCCATTGCCATTTCTCAGGAGCTTCGAAAGAAGATGGGGGAGATGGCTGTTCGGGCCGCTAGGGCAGTTGGATATGAGAATGCAGGGACCATTGAGTTCCTTTTAGATAAGAATAAGAATTTTTACTTTATGGAAATGAATACCAGGATTCAGGTGGAGCATCCTGTGACGGAGATGGTGACGGGTATGGACCTGATTAAGGAGCAGATTCGGATTGCCGCCGGGGAACCCCTGTCTGTGACCCAGGATGAGGTTCGGATTCAGGGGCATGCCATTGAGTGCAGGATTAACGCGGAGAATCCGGCAAAGCATTTTATGCCTTGTCCGGGCCTGATTACCAATGTTCACACGCCGGGAGGCAACGGCGTTCGGGTGGACAGCCATATTTACTGTGATTACAGGGTTCCGCCCAATTATGATTCCATGCTGCTGAAGCTGATTGTTCACGGAAAGGACAGGGAATCAGCCATTGCCAAAATGCGGAGCGCCCTGGGGGAATTGGTGATTGAGGGGATTGAGACGAATCTGGATTTTCAGTATGAGATTTTGAATCATGATGCGTTCGGCCAGGGGGATACGGATACCCATTTTATTCCCACTTATTTTCCACAGTACGGGAAGTAGATGTTCTTCTGACTGGTAAAGCAGGGCAGCAAATTTGAAAGGAGAAACCGGAATATGCTGAAGGATATGTTTAAGAAAACATATACATTGATTGATACAAAGTACAAAGGTCAGACCAGGGAACCCAACATTCCGGAGGGTTTATGGAGAAAGTGCAGAAAGTGCGGTCAGCCGGTTTATCGGGATGATGTGGTGGACAGTTTGTACACGTGTCCGAAATGTAAGGCGTATTTCCGTGTTCACGCTTTCAGAAGGATTGAGATTACAGCGGATAAAGGGAGTTTTGAGGAGTGGGACAGTACTATGGAGTTCGGCAATCCTCTGGATTTTCCGGGATATGAGGATAAGGTGCGGGAGGCCAGGGAGAAGACCAGGCTGAATGAGGCCGTTGTCACGGGGACTTGTCTGATTAACGGGGAGAAGACGGCTCTTGGTGTCTGTGACTCCAGGTTTTTGATGAGCAGCATGGGCCATGTGGTTGGTGAGAAGATTACGCGGATGGTAGAGCGGGCTACGGCCCAGAGGCTTCCGGTGATTATTTTTGCCTGCTCCGGCGGCGCAAGGATGCAGGAGGGGTGTGTGTCCCTGATGCAGATGGCCAAGACCAGCGGCGCTTTGAAACGGCATCATGAGGCAGGGCTTTTGTTTGTCAGTGTTTTGACGGACCCTACGACCGGAGGCGTGACGGCCAGTTTCGCCATGCTTGGGGATGTGATTCTGGCGGAGCCGGGGGCTCTCATCGGTTTTGCGGGGCCAAGGGTGATTCAGCAGACCATCGGGCAGAAGCTTCCGGAAGGGTTTCAGAGGTCGGAGTTTTTGCTGGAACACGGGTTTGTGGATAGGATTGTACCCAGAGAAGAAATGAAAGATACTCTGGGAAAATTGTTATATATGCATAGGGTAAGCGGCGCGGGCTGCGGGGCCGGGAGGAAAGCTTGCGGGAAAGATGACAATGGCGGGGCCTTTGAGGAAGCGGCGGACGGTCTTAGAGACAGGGCCGGGAAAGCTTTTGTCAGCGAAAAAACGGCCTGGGAGCATGTGCAGCTGTTGCGGCGGGCAGACAGACCCACGGCATTGGATTATATAGAGATGATTTTTGATGATTTTATGGAATTCCATGGGGACCGGTATTTTGGAGATGACGGAGCTGTGGTGGGAGGGCTTGCCATGTTCCATGGACAGGCTGTGACGGTGATCGGCCAGCAGAAGGGCAAGTCTACCAAGGAGAATATCAGCCGGAATTTTGGAATGCCCTCTCCTGAGGGGTACAGAAAGGCACTTCGCCTTATGAAGCAGGCGGAGGTATTTGGCCGTCCGGTTATCTGTTTTGTGGATACGCCTGGAGCGTTCTGCGGAATTGAGGCGGAGGAGCGGGGGCAGGGAGAAGCCATTGCCAGAAATCTTTTTGAGCTTTCGGATTTAAAGGTACCTGTTTTGTCGGTTGTGATTGGTGAGGGAGGAAGCGGCGGTGCCCTGGCCATGGCTGTTGCCAATGAGGTATGGATGATGGAGAATGCTGTTTACTCCGTGCTGTCACCGGAGGGATTTGCTTCGATTTTGTGGAAGGACAGCAAGAGGGCAGAGGAGGCGGCCGGGGTGATGAAGATTACGGCAGGGGATCTTTTAAAGCTTGGGATTGTGGACGGGGTGATTTCGGAGAGGGAACCTGCCTGCGGGGATAATCTGAAAGAGATTGCCTGGGATATGGAGGAAATGATCTGCGGATTTTTAGATGAGTATGGATGCATGAGCAGCGGGGAGCTGCAGAAGCAGAGGTATGATAGATTTTGCAGGTTTTAGATTTTAATCGGGAGAATACTATGGGAAAGATAAATCCGTTGGTAATAGGTGATTTTACGGTTGAAAAGCCTGTGATTCAGGGCGGAATGGGGGTGGGAATCAGCCTCCACCGTCTGGCCGGGGCTGTGGCAAAGGCCGGGGGCGTGGGAGTTATTTCCGCGGCGCAGATCGGTTTTCGGGAGCCGGATTTCGGGGTGAATCCTTTGGAGGCTAATTTGCGGGCTATTGGCAGGGAGCTTGAGAAAGCCAGGGAGATAGCGCCTCATGGGGTAATCGGATTTAATATTATGGTGGCTTCCAGGCACTACAGGGAGTACGTGAAAGCGGCGGTTAAGGCCGGGGCGGATTTGATTATTTCCGGGGCCGGGCTTCCGGTTTCTCTGCCGGAATATGTGCAGGAGGCACAAGGGGAGTGTGGGACAGGAAAGAGGACGATGATTGCCCCTATTGTGTCTACGGCGAAGGCGGCTGGCGTAATATGCAGGATGTGGGACCGACGATATGGAAAGGCGCCGGATTTGGTGGTGATTGAGGGGCCTTTGGCCGGCGGGCATCTGGGGTTTTCCAGGGAGCAGTTAAAAGAGTATGGGGCGGATACAGAGGATGTGGAGACTACGTTTAAGAGGGATTTGTATGACCTGGAGATCGGGAAGATTCTGGACGTGGTGAAAGATTATGAGAGGAAATATGGACGGCATATTCCGGTGGTGACGGCCGGGGGGATTTACAGCCATGAGGATGTGGTTCATCATATGAATCTTGGGGCGGACGGCGTGCAGGTGGCTACCAGGTTTGTGACTACTGAGGAATGTGATGCCCCGGAGAGTTATAAGCAGGCTTATATTAAGGCCGGGAAAAAGGATATTGTGATAACGAAAAGTCCTGTGGGTATGCCTGGGAGGGCGATTGTGAATCCGTTTCTGGAGAGGGCGGCAAAAGGGCGGATTGCGCCGGAGCGGTGCTATGGGTGTCTGGAGAAATGTGAGCCTTCGGTTACGCCTTATTGTATTACCAGCGCGTTGGTTCACGGGGCAGAGGGGGAGGTGGATGACGCTCTTTTGTTTTGCGGAAGTAATGCATGGAGGGCAAAGAGGATTGAGACGGTGGAGCAGGTGATGGCAGACTTGATGGGGGAGTAGAGGGATGCTTGATGGATGATGGGACAGAGAGAACTATGGATCAGGCATAAAAATATAGGGATGAGACGGAAAACCATGATGTTTTTTGTCTCATCCTTATTAGGTTGCGGCTAAACGGAGGAAGTAAACCGGAACTGATTTTCCGGGTCCAGGGCAGTACAGTATTGGATTTTCCTGGTGATGTCCTTATATTTTTCCGGTTCAATCTTCTTTCCCTGTTCCAGCTCTTCCAGTATGAGGTTAATGTTAAAGCTGAGGGTGACCAGGGTGTTGGCAAGGTTGCGCATGATGCCTATGGCATTGGCGCTGTTATTTCTGATGATGTTGGGGTCAAATAAGTCCCATTTAGCACCTTGAAAACTTCACACAAATA
>CAJUPQ010000019.1 GCA_910588505.1 uncultured Hungatella sp.
GCCAGGTATTGAATTTTCAAGGTGCATAGGCAAAATCTATGTGCGAAGTTTGAGAAATAAAAATTAAAAAAGGAGAAAAAAGTTATGTGTATGAAATCATTAAGCGAGATTGCAAAGGAAGTTATCAGAGGTTACATGGAGAATGGGAACGAGTATGACAGGAAAGAACTGGTTGCGGCTATCAAGGAAGGGGCTGAACGCAAGGAAGAAATGACCGATGGTGTGATTGCTGGTGCAATCAAAATGCTGACTGCTTCTGGTGAGATTATGGTAGTTGCCAGAGGGAGATATAAGAAAGGGGTTGCTGGAAAAGACCAGAACATGCAGGAAAGAGTAACGGCTTTGTTCCACAGGTTTAAGGCTGATCTGGATAAGATGTGCATGGTAAACGCTCTTAGCTTAAAAGAAAATGATTTACAGTTTATCAGTAAGTTAAATGAAATCAGTAACAATCT
Organism: uncultured Hungatella sp.; assembly: GCA_910588505.1. GTDB lineage: Bacteria > Bacillota > Clostridia > Lachnospirales > Lachnospiraceae > UBA3402. The sequence continues at coordinate 456 of CAJUPQ010000019.1, forward strand.
GGAGGCTTCCATTTGGGAGTTGGAGGATTTTGGAAAGGAAAAGGAGGCTTCTGGTGCTGAAAAAGCACCAGAGGCAAAGAAAGAAGAAGTGGTACAGGTGGAAGCATTAGAGAAAGAGCCAGCAAGTGAGAAAAAGGGGTCTGGCTCTAAGAAAGAGAAAAAGGAAAAGGAAAAAGACAATAACACAACGGAGGCTGCTTAGGCGACCTCTGCATACCAAAAATAAGGTTTTATCAAATACCAAAAATACCAAAAACAGGCAGAGTGTAAAAAGGCTGAATCTTGTCTTGGCTCCTCTGCTTGTTTACTTTATCATACCTGATTTTAAAAATAGGAAGTTTGGAAAATGGGTATTGGAGTGGGATTTTCAAAAACCGCCCAAAAAAATAAGTCATTTTAGCATAGAAAATCAGGGCATACATAAGATTATTTTTTATGGGTGCAAAGGGTGGAAAAATGGGGGTACAGAGGGCAGATTTTCAGCATGAGAAAAAAATAGGAAGTATGACGGGTTAATGAATAGGGGTTTGGAAAAGTGATTGACGTAAGCAAAAAATAGGGATACAGGACGGAAAAGAAAGATTGTCTAAATGGGAAGATTTTTCCAGTACATGGGGGATAACAAGGGAAGATATAGAAAAAGGGTTAAGATTGTTATATTGAATAAGCTTAAAGGGAAAAGAGATAAAAAAGAGAAAAAATATTTAAAATTCAGGTTGACTAAAGGTACACCTCCCCGGCACGAGGTTGTTATAAAGTGTTCTTTCTTTTTTTACGCTTTTTTTCTTTCTTAAAAGATGATAGGGAAGAATGACATAAGCTACTACATACTACTACTATAAATAGAAAATAAATAGGATTAAATAAAGGGAGCGGAGGATACATTGGAGAAGTGAAAGGTTGCGATGAGCAAAGTTGAAATATGGAATCAAATACACCATAATAAAAATGTTAGTTTTATAGTTGAGTTAAACACCAATAAAGGATAATACAATGTAGAATAATAAATGAGCCATGGATATTTCCAATGGCTTTTTTAATATGATACAGGAAAGTCTTATAGAGGTAGCATGAGAAAAATATAGTTGGCTTAACACCTTAAATATGAAAGATATTTGTTTATCAATGTATACAAAATCCCAATAGTCACACATGGACTACTTCTATTGGCATAGAAAAGCCATAGAGGTGGCATGAAAACATAGTTCTACACCATCACCAAACCATGGTACTGATTTCTGGTGAATCCCTCTACAGACAAACCAAACCCCTGGCGTTATGATATAGTCAGATAGAAAAGAAAGGGGCTGGTGATACATATGGATGTAAAATAGCATTTATGGGAAGATAATTGTTGAAATACAGTGCTTTCCATGGTAAGATAGGGATAGAAAATTGAAAAGCATAGCACCTCTAAGAGTGTAGCGAGCACTCATAGAGGTGTGAAAAGTGCTTTGGCGAGCACTTCTCACAATGGTAGCTACCACTACTATGCCCTTCCATTATAATCTATGTTTGGAGTTTAGACAAGATAAATTTGGGGGCTAGGGGTCTATTTGTTGTACGAAAAAGACAGCAAGGTGTGAGGGGAGGGAACCTGGCACCTTGCTTTTCAATTTTCTTACATCAAAAAGGAAGAATATGGTTCAAGGAGGATACAGTAATGAGAAAGAAAAGTTTAATGGTTTTAGGGCTGACAATCGGTATGAGTTTATCCATGTCACTACTCTCCTATGCTTCTACTTTTAGTGAATATTGGTATCAAGATAACCAAGGTAACTGGCACATCAAAGACAACAATGGTAATATGGTTACCAATGCTTGGTTATGTGATGATGCAGTTGGGTCGAATGGTCAAGATATCTGGTATCTCATAGACTCCAATGGAAATATGGTGAGTGCAGGCTTAGTCCAAGACCAGACAGGAAACATTTACAGTTTAGAGACAAGTCATAACGGGTACTACGGAATGTTAAGATACAAGAGTGGTGCATATGACGGAGTTTACTTGGATTTAGAATCATCTCATGGTGGAAGCTTTGCCAAGATTAAGAATCAAGAAGGTATAGACGGGCTTCAAGCTATTTATGGATTAACTCAAGTAAATATAGATAATAGTAACTGTGTATATACAAGTAGTTTTAGAAACAGCTGGGGAAATAGTAACCAAGTAAATGGATCAAATAATAGTGTACCTTCTAATAATACAAACAATAATATGCCATCTATTGATACAAGTAACATGTCTGATTATGAAAGACAGCAACAGGAAGAAATACAAAAATTACTAGATAATATGGATGATTCAACAGCTAGACCAGCAGGACGTAATGCCGGAGAAGAATGGAACTGGCACTAAAAGTAGTTAATATACTCAATTGATTTTCAGCTTAGATCTAAAGTACAACACTTTAGATCTAAGCTGCTCCTTTTAAGACACAAGGGAAGGTGGTGTTCCTATGGATGAAGTTGTAAGACTAAAAGCTAAAGTTTATGAGAATAATGTATTAGACAAGTATGAGGCAGTAGGAACAATAAGTGGTGAAAGTTACTACTTATCAATAGACCAGGTTAAATTGTTAGCTTCTAGAAATTTAGTATATGGTGTAAAATTAGATTCAAAACATAACAAATTATATGGTACCAAGGAAGATTTAAGAAAGGTTATTAATAAATATACTCCAATAGCCACCATATTACATCAGAATATATATTTTGATATTAGTTAGAAATTAAAAAATAGATTTGAAATCAATAAGGGCAATCAGAAATGGTTGCTCTTTTTTTGTGCTTATTTTTGCAAAATTACATCTTAGAAAGTTGCTCTATAATGTATGTCAAATTAAATTTATGAAATATTGAGAGCGTGTCAACAAGTATTTCATGAGTCCAAGTCAACAATGGTAGATTTTTGATATAGGCTTATGGGACTGCTGTAAATGGGTTATGTCAAATATTGATTTCAGGTATTTTGACACACTCAAATGACACTGCTCTAAAAGTATACCCATGTGAGATTCAATATTTTATAAGTTTATAGGTTGCTAGTTGAGAAAGTATATTCTTTATGAAAAAAGGAGATGAACAGTTTATGGGAGAAGTCAAAAGAAATATGGAAGGACTTAAAGGAAATATGGGACACTCAAACGACACGGATTTTGGTAAGTCAAATGATATATTGACACACTCAAATGGGATGGTTTTTGGGTATGGAAGAGTGTCCACGAAAGACCAGAACTCTGCCAGACAAAAGGAGGCACTTCAAAATAAATGTGATGTTTATTTTGAGGACAAGATGTCAGGAAGGAACATGGAGCGTCCAGAGTTCCAAAAGATGATAGAACAGTTGCGCCCTGGTGATTCTGTAATGGTGGTAAGCATTGACCGATTAGGGCGTAATTTAAAGGAATTGGTTGAACTCTCCTCAAAATTAAAAGATATGGGAGTAAACATTGTTGCTCTCAATCAGGGAATAGACACCAGTTCTAAAATGGGTCAACTGTTCTATAACTTCATGGCTCTTATGTCTGAAATGGAATTAATGTTTATCCAGGAAAGACAAAGAGAAGGCATAGAACTTGCCAAAAGAGAGGGACGCTATAAAGGCAGACCACTAAAAGAATTAAATGATTGGGAGCAGCTTACAAAGGAAGTTGCTGAAGGTAAATTGTCTGTAGAGCGGGCTTGCCAGCTATTAAAGATAAGTCGCTCAACGTTCTACCGACGTAAAAAGCAGGAAGAAATTGATTTTTGAAAGGGGATATGTTTATGTATGCTATTAGCTTATTAATTGAAAATCTTAACAATGATTCAGGGGGAGAAGTGGTTTCCAATGTTATGGTAATCAGAGATTTAAAGACCATAACACCAGAAAACCTAAAACCAGTTGTGGAGATACTCTCCCATCTGGCTTGTGAAAGTCAATTTATTAGAAAGGGGACTCAATAGATATGGGTAAGCAATTAAATCTTGTATACGTCCAGCAGTCAGGGACAGTTATCCAGTTTTATAATAAAGTGGATGGTTTTTGTGTTGCTATGATAGAGCTATCACGAAGAGCCACATACACGGAAAATACCACTTATATTTTCAGTGTGGCGGAGGCTGTGGAACAGTTTATTGAGGAACTGGTTGACCGATCTATCGCTGTCAATGCGGCACATAGGGCGTTAACGGTGGTAACGATTGTAAACGTTACATCAGTCCATAAAACTGTCCACATGGTAAAGGGTGGTAGAATTATGGCAAGGATACAGGAATACAACAGAAGTGACGCTCTTAACAATCTCTCCCTTGAAAATAAGATAGGGGCGGCTGTTGAGGACTATCTGAAGGTAATTGGTAAGCGTCTGAAAAATACCAAAAATACCAATTATCAGATAGGACGGAATCCTAAGGTCAAGGACTATGGGGCGTTTCGGTCAAGGCAGGGCTAACCTGTTGTGTCAAAAATAGATACATAGATTGCATGAATAGGGTTGTATCATTTTATGGTATGGCCTTATTTTTTTGCCAAAATAGGGTTTTTAGGGGTTTTTAGAGGGTTTGGACAGGAAAAAAACGGCTACCCAATGAAAAAATCGCTCATTTGGGTATGGTGGAGAAATGGATCAGGCTGTGGGGATACTTGTTAATTTCAAGATATGGAGTTAAAAGTTTGCTTATGGGATTGAGAAAAGGGAAGTTTGTATGATATACTTCCTATTATAATAGTGCCAGATAATAGGGGGGTATTATGGATAAGAAAGAGATTTCAGACCAAGTGCGTTTTAACAGGCAGGTCAATTACACAATCATAAAAAGTTTATGGAAGTATATGCACCCTAAAAGTATGATAGAGGAATTTTATAAAGAATTGAACATCACAAGGAACTATGTTTCCAGGATTGTGACAGGTAATCGGTACAATACCCCTGACCTCACCAGGAAATGGCAAAGTAAGACGAAAGACGGGACAGGGCTTTATGTGCTGGGGCTGGACAAGTCTTACATGGTTGGGGAAGAAATGATACTCCTTGATAGGGTGAAGGTGTCAGAATGGAAAGATTATATCAAATATAAATATGAAGAGCCAAAGGGAGCAAAGAGTAAATATGCAAGGCAGGATTTTCACGAAAGGCTGTGGGAATCCTTTAGATTCTTAAAGGCTGGAGGGGTGCGTGAAACAAGTGACAGGGCTATCGACATATTGTATTATTACATGGTAAATGGACATGCCAGGTTAGAGCAGGATACAAAGGATATAGAGATCAAGGAATTGATACAAGCTATGGAGCATGTAAAGGCAAGTGATTGGAAATCCTGTGAGGACAGTTTATTGCGAAAGAGCATAAAAGAACTTGAACACCAGCTTAAAATGGCAAGAGCAGTATTAAACTATAAAGAGATGTAATAATGGAGAACAGGCCAAAAGGGGCCTGTTTTTTTATGGAAAAAAATTTTATCGAAATTAAAGAGGATAGGCATGAAATAGAACAATCCAGGCATTCATAAAGTATGCAAAATATTTTATAAATGCACTTAACATACAGTAAATCATGCAAATAGGCATATAAAATGCACCTAAAATGCAGTTTATTTACTCATATATTCAAATAATTGCACCTCTGCTATTATGATGGTGTGCTTAAGTTGTGAGGCCGAAGCGCTTAGGTGCCCCGGAACAGAATATTTGTTCTGGTGTGTTGGAACGAGGCGAGCCCGGAAAGAACGTTCAAAATATTCAGATAATTCAAATAGTATTAGGAAATAGACAGTATATTATTTAAACTGTGAAATAATACCAGAGCACCTTGAAATCAAGCTAGACTTTACTGGCAGAGTTTGGCTACATATGGAGAAAATTCAGAAAAATCAGACAATTAGGAGGATGGATATAATGTCTAAAAATTGGATTGATATTAACAAAAATATCAGAATATTCTGTAAAAAAGTCAATGATACAGACAATAAATGCACTGTGCTTGTGGAAATACGGGATAAAAATAATACGGTATACAGTTTAAAGGTTCCAAGAAGTAAAATCAAGAGCAAAAAATTTCATACATATTTGAACAGCAAGCTTCTTGATTTTGATATTGAACTCACGGAGGAGGATATTGAAAAAATTAAGGAAATCGTAAGCAATACATTAAATGAGCCAGCAGTCAATTTCAATGGCAAACTCCCCCTTGAAATACTTCTTGCGAAAATGTATCAGGTAGCATGTGGTTTCAAAGTATGGTTTGATAGTTCTATGTTTGTTGACAAAGGTTGCTTCTATATAAATGCGAAAACAAAGGCACAGCTTCAAAAGATTATCAATGATTATGATAGTGAATGGAGCCAGCTGGAATTTAAGCAGCAGTTAAAACTGCATGACCTGTTAATAACAGACAAGCACCAGCCATATGTGAAGTCAGTATATAGCCTTGGTGGGGCTACGTTAACTAAGGGAGCCGCTTATAAATATCTATTGATCCCAGTAAACAAACTGAAAGAATTTTGTAAATCCATGGGAGCAGAGATTTCAGACAATGCAAAGGATACGAAAAAGGAGGATATCGCATGAGTACGTGTACAATTATGAAATACTATGGGTCTAAAAGGCGAATGATTTCGGTCATTCGCTCTTGCCTCCCTCATGACTATAAGGTTTGGGTCGAAGGGTGCATGGGGTCTGGGGCTGTTTCCCTCAACAGGGACTGCCCCTCTACATGCAAAGTCAATATCATTAATGAGAAAGGAAGGGGGATGTACCGATTTTGGAAAACCCTTGCAGATAAAGAAAAGGGGGTGGAACTTATGGAATTGCTGAAAAGCTGTGAAGATAATCGTCACACCTTTTACGAGGCATGTTGGAATATACGCTATACGCCAAAGACTATGAGTGAGGCAGAATACGCCATGTACGTTTATCTTTCCGTGGCATTGAGTTTTAATGGTGACAGGAAGAATTATTCAAATGAGAAAAGGAAAAAGGACTTTGGACGTATGGTGGAGAATCATATGCGCCCTGCATATGAGCGGTTTCAGAATGAGCAGACTAAGGTACTAAACTGGGATGTTGTGGACTTAATGGAAAAGATTGTGGGACTTTCTGAAAAGGTTCAAAAAGACATCATGGTTTATTTAGACCCTCCATATATGCCAAATGTGCGGTCTGAAAATGCGTTAAAGATTTATGAAAATGAAATGAGCGTTGACGACCATCTCAAACTTTTAGAACTGTTGAAAAGAGCCAAGTGCAAGGTACTTCTTTCTGGATACCTGCATGAAGGGATGGATACCTATTGCGAATGGCTGATTCCACACGGCTACCAATGTTATTTTGCAGGGGAGTATGAAAGGTCATGCAGTGTAGTGAAGATTGATAAAGGGATTGAATACCTGTGGTGCAATTATGAATTGCCAAAGGGTGCGCAGGTAGAGTTATATCCATATCAGAGTAAAGTTATATGGACACCCTGATACCGGCATAATGTACATAGGGGGAAGTGATTTTCCGTCACTTCCTCCACTGACACAGGGGGCTGTTTCTGTCATTAATATAGATAGATAAAGAAGTACATATTAAAAATTTATATACAAAACAGGAGGAATGTTATTTATGTTGAATCAGAAATTATCAGCGAAAGAGGCTATGGAACTTATGGAAGAATTGAACCGTTATCCAGTGGGGAGCATTTACTTCTCGAACAGGGATAAGAAGTACTCAATCAGTTTTTACTATGACAGTTTAGAGGGTGAAGTGGGAAAAAGAAAAACCTATACCCGTAAATCAAAAGAGGAACTCATTCCTTTAAGGACAAAGTTTTTGACGGAATTGTATTATGAGAAACTAGCGTTGAGAAAACAAAGGGAGAATATCGAAGTATTAAAAAGTGTACTTCCAGAGCGTTTATTGAAAGAAGATATAAAATGTGAAAAGACAGTCAATGAGGCGGTGGATGGATATCTGGCTTTCCATAAGCAAAGGGTTAAGTTCAAGACCCATGAGTCAGAGAAATTTTATGCCAAGCATGTCAAAAAATGGCTTGGAGATAAAAAGGTATGCGATTTGAAAGGCATTGATTTTCAATACTTATTAAACAATGTGGCACAGGGAAAAGATGGGAAACGTGCTTCTGAAAAGACGGTTAAGGCGGTAAAGGGCTGTTACTCTCGAACCATAGAATTTTGTAAAAATAATGGGTGGATTACATTAAATGAAATGCATGAACTTCTTGACAAGGTAAGTATGCCAATGACGGCAAGGAAGGATAAAAACGCCAAGTATCTCCCAATGGAAGAAATGGGGGCTGTACTTAACGCATTAAAGGATAACAGGCGGTATTATCTGATTGTGAAAATACTTCTCTTAACAGGCATGAGAGGACAGGAGATATTCGCATTGGAAAAATGTGACTTACTCTCTCATAAGGAAATGCTTAATATCCGTCAGGCATTGGAAGAAAGGGAGAAAAAGACACTGCATGACAGAAAGTATGTGCTTGGTGATACCAAGAATGAGGAATCAGAACGCTACGCACCAGCTATTAAAGAAGTGTTTAACTGTTTTCGTGAGTTGGAAGAAATGCAGGTAGAAAAGGGTTGGCGTCAAAAGGCATATGAACATGGAAACGGAAATCTGGCAATCATAGACAGTAATGGGCAGATCGTGGATAAGACGGCATTTAATAGAAATTTGGGGCTGTATTTAGAGAGAAGGGGATTTCAAAAGAAATTAACTTTACATATGCCAAGGCACTGTTACACTACTTATTTGAAATTATTGGGGGCGGATGTGGAAAATGTTGAGTTTTCTTTAGGGCATACCATTAATGGGGTAAGGGGTGAGTATTTGGCAGATCTGACACCTGATTATGTTAAGCTGTTGATTCCCAAAATTAAAGAAATGTCAGAACATATCAGAAAAAAAGAAGAATTAGCAGGATAATTGTTTAACAGGCAAGGGGGCTCGTCCCCCTTGTTTGTGAGATAAAATGCCAAAATACCAAAAATAAAACGATGGTAGTAACTTGTCAAATATGATGAAGTAAAAATAAAGGGCTGGATACTGAAAAAATTAAAAATAAGTTCCCGCTTGTAAAATAGTGCTCAACGCTTGTAAAAAGATACTTCCCGCTTGTGGTCAGGAACGTTGCGCTTGTGAATGAAATCGGGTCCTTGGTCAAAGTGGGATTTTCCTAGTAAAAATGGGCGCTTGTAGGGGTTTGGGCCTCTCCCTACGGACCAAGGTGTCGGGGGTTCGAATCCTCTCGCGCACGTTAAGGAGCATTACAAAAGGGAGTATTTATCGAAAGATAGATACTCTTTTTTGTTGTAAAGTGAAGTTTTTAGAAAAAATTATGAATTGTATATGATCCTTTTTTTAAACAGACTGGTTGTATAAAGAATTTGTCTATGTGCGGAAATAAATCGCTTGCAGTTGCTTGAACTTGTAAGGGGGATTTCAATAAAGAGACAGCATGTTTGGAAAAGCAAATACTTATTAGGAACAAAAAAGAACATAGAAAATACATATAACTGTAAGCCGTTACTTCCTAAAATAAGGGAAACAGCAGGTCAAGTCAGTAGGCTATAAAAAGAGGGCGAAAGCGGGCTTCTGCTTTCGCCCCCGATTATCGTGGAACTGCTAGGCAATAGGGAGGGCCGTCTTTCGCGCTCTCTTCTGCTGATACATCCTTTTATCTGCCTCTTTCAACAGAACGTGGTAATCCACATTCTTTCCGGTCAGACAATAGCCGAAGGAGAATCTTAAGGGGACGCTTACCTTGTCATTGAGAGGGGTCAGGCTGTTATCTTGGCAGACTTCCAATTCATTGATGGTGTCGGTCAGCTCTTGTTCCGTGTCATACTGATACCAGAATAATACAAATTCATCACCACCCAAACGGGCTGCCACGGAGTTTCTGGTTTGTATGCTTGTGATCAGTTCAGATATCTTTTTTAGATAGATGTCTCCTGCTTCATGGCCGTAGGTGTCATTGATCACTTTGAGGTTGTCGGCATCGATCATGATCAATGCGCTGTGGCCCAACTGGTCTGGAGCCATGAATAGGGAGGTGAGGCGCATCTCCAGCCCACGGCGGTTGTACAAACCGGTCAACAGGTCGATATCCCGCTCTGCTTCTATTTCTTTGCGCTCTTTGATCGCATCCGTTACATCGATGACAACGCCAAATATTCCGTTATTATCATTGATTTCCTCCAACTTTACATACTGGTCGTGGAGTTGGTATACGCCGGTGTCGTTGGAGACAGGGTTTTCGCGCAGCTTATCAATAAATTCTTTGAATATTTTATAATCTGAGGATAAGCGCATCGTCTCTTCCGGATCCAGGGACAGGATCTTGGGTACATATTCGGTAAAGCGGACTCTTTTCATGTGTATATTGTACTCATACACGCCAATATACATATTGGTCTTGCTTAAAACATAGGACATCTTTGTGTTGTTGTCCAGAAGACTGTTTTTCATGGTATTGATGTAGCTGCTCAGCTCCGAAAATTCCATGCTGCTGTGGATATTGATCAGCTCGTCCAGATTGCCCTGAGTGATCCGATGCAGTTTGTCATTAATGTTGTGAATACCGTCTACAACGTATCTGTTCATATATCTGGTTACTGCATGGGAGAGGATCAGCGCGATCACGATCAGGCCTGCGGCCAGCATAAAGGTGATCCATGGGATCCGCTGATAAAGCTCGTGGAATGGGATCACGCGTCCAATATAGTTATTGTCGATTTTTTTAAAAATGCAATAGGATTTTACTCCATTGATGACTGCGTGATGGCCGGCCTCATAATCCGGCAGGCTGTCTAAAGTTAATCCCAGTTCTGAGAGGTTCCTTCCTACCCATGTCAGGTCCGTACAGCCAACGATTTCCCCGCTTTCCGAATCTACGGCATAATACCCCGCTTCCAGATTGACCCGGAACAGGGAGAAAAGGAAGGACAGTTCGTTTTTGGCGCTGGCCTTCATGACGTTGACAGGCTCCATGCCGATCTGAACGATAAATTCCTCATTTTTGCTCCAGAGAGCGGAATATTGCATCATCTTAGCTTCAGCGGTGTTGGGGGTGATGTCCTGGACAAGTTTCAGGGACTTATCTTCCAACATAGGCTTAAAGAATCTCATCTGGTCGCCGGAATCAAAGGTAAAGTCATAGTATTGGGGATGTGTTCCGGCATAAATGCGTCCGGTTTTGTCAAAAATATGGATTTCGTCTACTTCCATAAGTTCAGCTATTTTCTTCAATTTTGAGATACTTCCCAGCATGGAAGGCTCTTTTTCGATCATATAGGCAATGGCTTCTGCGTTTCGCAGGCAGGTTTCCGTGTAATTTTTCTGAATCTCTTTAAGCTCTTCCTGGTTTTGTTTTAGAACCTGTTCAATCTGATAGAAGGTTCTGGTGGCGCTTTCATAGGCATGCCTGTGTTCATTGGTTATTTGAATATATACAATGATGGCCAGTATGATGGCAACCAGATAGCAGGTAACCCGGCGCATGTATCGGCTGATTATTTTTTCTAGTGGCTGCATGAGAAATCTCCTTATTCTTGGGTAAGATGTGGTGTCGATTTATACTGTATGTATAAAGTATAGTATAGGCGGGGATTTTTTTCAATTGTGGCGCCCTTCTGTACTATGACAATGTATGGCGGTTTTTTGGCGATTTGTTCCTTTGCGCAGGATATGGAATTTTTGTGGGATGGAACGTCAGGGTGGATGCCTGCGTCATGAGGAATGAAATCAGCGCAGTGCTGTCGGACCGTGGCATTTGTCACCTCCAATATGACAAATGTAATAAAATTTCCGGAAAAACAGTGACAATAGACAGGTGTTTTTCACAATGCCTCCTGGTACAATTACACCATCAAAGGGAAGAACGTAAAGGAGGGATTTGTGTGAGGTATGTTGTACTGGTGAGTCACGGTACCTTTGCCCCGGGGCTTCACAGTGTATTGAAAATGCTTGGTGGGGGCGACAGGGAGGACGTGTTAAGCGCCAGCATGGAGGACGGAATGGGGGCAGACGCCTTTGTGGAGCGGTTTGGGCAGACGATTGCAGGCATCAAAGACACGGATGAGATCATCCTTTTGGCGGATATCATCGGCGGGTCGCCGCTGACCAATGCCCTGGACGTGCTGTCACAAAAAGGACTGCTGGAAAAGACCATGGCTTTTGGAGGGATGAACCTTCCCATGGCGCTGACGGCAGCGATGATGAAAGACGCTATGGACTTGGAGAGCCTGAAGGTTAGTTTGATTCAGGAATCACAGAACGCAATTCAGAAAATGCAGCTTGACGCCGGGGACGGCGAAGAGGCGGAAATATAAGGAGGAAGGAAAGATGTCAGTTTCATTTGTACGGGTGGACGATCGTATGATTCATGGGCAGACGTGTACCAGGTGGGCTTTGGAGTATCCCTGTGACGGGCTGGTGGCAGTCAATGACTTGGCGGCTAACAATCCGGTGCTGAAAGCGGCTTACAAGAGCGCAGCCGGAAAAAAGACTTTTGTGTGGACCATGGAGGAGTGGAAGACAAAGTGCCAGAAGGTTCTGGACAGCAAGGACAGGTATTTTCTGATCACCAAGAATCCTGTTGATATGAGATCCATTTTGGTGGACCAGGGCTTTGACCCGGGGATTAAGACGGTGATCATCGGGCCATGTAATGACAGACCGAGGGCAGTCAAGCTTGGCAACAACCAGTCTATTACCCAGGAGGAGGCTCAGGCGCTGGAGGATATTATGCAAAAAGGCTACAGCGTGGAGTTTGCGCTGCTGAAGGATGAAGCAATCGGTAACTGGACGAAATTTCGGGGACAGTTCGGTTTTAAATAAGTTTTCACTGAGGAAAGGGCGGTAGGGATTTATGCAGATTAATATAGTACAGGCGGTTCTTCTGGGACTGTGCGCATGCTTATCCAGTATGCCGGGGTTAGGCGGAACCACATTCGGAAATTATACATTGGGGCGTCCTCTGGTGGCAGGTCTGGTGGTAGGGCTGATTCTGGGGGATATGCAGACCGGTATTATCGTAGGCGCGGCGATTCAGGTGATTTACATAGCTTTGGTGACTCCGGGCGGAACCGTGTCCGCAGATGTGCGGGCCATCAGCTACATCGGTATCCCGCTTGCCATCTGCGCCATTAAGGGCATGGGGCTGGATCCGGCGTCGGATGCGGCGCGGGATATGGCGGCGGCTTTGGGCGCAGCCGTTGGAACCCTTGGAACCGTTCTGTTTTACGGGACGGCCACTGTGAACCTGGTTTGGCAGCATATGGGATGGAAGGCAGTGGAAAAGGGTGATTTTAAGAAACTTTATCTGGTGGATATGGGGCTTCCGTGGATTTCCCATCTGTTGTGCTCCTTTATTCCCACGGTGATCATCACCATGGCCGGTTCCAGCATGGTGGATTTGATGAAGACTTACCTGCCAATGGACGGTATTGCCATGAAGACACTGTTTACGGTAGGAAGCCTGCTTCCGGCAGTTGGCGTGGCTATCCTTTTAAAGCAGGTGGTTAACAAGGCAGCGGATTTCCTCACTTTCTTCTTTGGCTTTACTCTGGCGGCCTGCATGGGAGTGAACCTGATTGGCGCGGCGGTTATCGGCGGTTTCTTTGCGGTCATCAACTATAAGATTCAGATGCTGAAAGTGCGTCCGGCAGCTGCAGGCGCAGCCGTGTATGACGATGAGGAGGAGATATAAGATGAAGAAATTATCGAAGAAAACTTTAAACAAATCTTTCCTGTCCTGGTTTTATGGCAATCTGACCTGTTTTTCCCAGGAGCATATGCAGACGTTTGGTTATCTCTGTTCCATGCTTCCGGTGGTGGAGGAGCTGTATGATACTCAGGATGAGAAAAAGGACGCCATGCAGACCTATACCGCGTTTTTCAACACGGAGCCCCAGATCGGAACCATTGTGGTGGGCATGACGGCAGGCCTTGAGGAGGCAAAGGCCAACGGGGAGCCCATTGACGGTGAGACGATCAATGGTATCCGCGCGGGGCTTATGGGGCCTCTGGCAGGTATTGGCGATTCTCTGATCGTGGGGACCCTGATTCCCATTCTTCTTGGAATCGGATTGGGACTTTCGGGAAACGGTTCTCCTCTGGGCGCCATCTTCTATATTGTGACATGGAATGTTTTGATGTTCCTGGGAATGAAGTTCGCGTATTTTAAGGGCTATGAGATGGGCGGAAAGGCTGTGGAAATGCTGGTTGGGGAGCAGGCTCAGGCTCTCAGGGATTCGATTATCATGATTGGAACCATGGTAATCGGGGCTGTGGCGGCAAGCTGGATCAGTGTTACCACTGCATTCAACATTCCGGGCGTGATTGAGCTGCAGAGTACCTTCGATTCGGTTTATCCCAAATTGCTTTCGGCAGGTACGGTAATCTTCTGCTGGTGGCTTATGACAAAGAAGAAGATTTCTCCTACTATGGTTATGCTGATACTGGTGGCTATCGCATTTGTGGGTGTGCTTCTTGGGTTCTTTGATCCAGGTTTATCTTACTAAAGGCTGCGCAGAGATAAAGGAGACACAGGGGAGGCATGGAGGACATGGCTCCCTGGAGTGTTTTCATTTATCTCTTTAAAAAGGGGCAGGATAGTGATAAAATGATACAAAATGAGGCAGAAAGACAGGGATGGACAGATCATGGGCAGAGGCAGGAAATGGGCTTGGGGGCTTTTGGGATGTTTTGGTGCGGCGGCAGCTGTCATGGCGCTCTGGGGGGTGTGGCAGCTGCTGCCGGGAAGGGCCGGGCAGGAGAGAAGGCCCTATAAGTTTGGGGCCACGTATATGACCATGAATAATCCGTTTTATGAGATCATTGATAATGAGATACGCAGTATGGTGGAGTCCAGGGGGGATATGTTGATCACCAGGGACCCGGCTCTTAATGTAGAAAAGCAGATTGACCAGGTGCGGGAGATGGTTGACCGGAGGGTGGACGGGATTTTTATTAATCCTGTGGACTGGAAGATGATCAGCCCGGCTCTGGAGGAGGCTTTTGGGGCAGGGATTCCCATTATTGTGGTGGATACGGATGTGTTTGAGTCAAAGCTGGCGGCCTGTACGGTGGTTTCGGATAATTATAAGGCTGGAGTCCAGTGCGCCCGCCATCTGCTGGAAAACCGGACGGGGGGCAATATTCTTGTGCTTACGCACAGCGGAGCGAAATCGGGCTTTGACAGGATTTCGGGGTTTAAGGATACCATGGAGGGACGCGACGGGTTTACCATACTGGCGGAGGAGGACTGTCTGGGGCAGCTGGAAGTGGCTATGCCGGTGACGGAGCGGCTTTTAAAGGAGTACCCTGAGACGGATATTATCATGTGCCTCAACGACGTGGCGGCTATGGGGACCATGGCGGCTTTAAAGGACGCGGAGCTGGAGGGCAGGATCGCGGTGTACGGGGTGGACGGCTCTCCGGACGGGAAATCCATGGTGGAGGCGGGGTTTATGGAGGCTACGGCGGCCCAGTTTCCAAGGACCATCGGCAGGGAGGCAGCCCAGGTTTTGTACCGCATCCTTGACGGGGAGGAGGTGGAGACGGTGATTAAGATAGACACGGAACTGATCACCCTGGAGAATCTGGAGGAGTACGGCAGCGACGGGTGGCAGTGACCGGAAGCCGACATAGCGCGGGGATTGGGAGGCAGAGGAACATGGCTGCGGCCTTTGGGAGTGAGGCGGATCGCAGTGGTAAACGGGAGTCCGGGCAAAAGGGAGGGCGGCAGCGATGACCAGGGAGAGGGCGGTTGGCAATCTGCAGCAAGCAGTCTATATCTTGAATTTCGGGGCGGTGCTTCTGGTGGCGGGAAGCATGGCGTACAGTATTTTTGCCATTGTGGAGGCTATGGAGGCGGAGGCGTTTCTGAACACGATCAGAGTCAGGCCGTGGACGCCTCTGGCCATGGTTACCATGTCTGTGGCCGGGTATCTGGGCCTGGTGTTTTTCAGCTGCCTTGGTCAGCTGTGGGAACACAAGACAAGGACAGCAGGGCTTTTTATCACTGTGGCGGAGATGATTTTGTGCATCGGAAGTACCATTGCCATGAACATGAATTATAATGGTCTGGTGCTTTTGGTGGTGGCGGATATGGTGCGGGGACAAAAGGGGAGCCGTCAGAAGGTGATTTTGGGGATTGCCGTTGTGGGGCTGTATACCATTGTCAACTATAATCTGACGGGGGCTTATTTTAATATGATTCCCTGGGAGGTGTATCTGACCTGTTTTGGCGCCAGCGTCCAGGCTTTTTTGAAAGGGCTTTTGAGCGTGTTCAGTTCTATGAACTTGGTGCTGTTTATTCTCTACATGACCATGCTGATTCAGGGGGAGTACAGGGAGCGGGAGCGTTTCCGGAATTTAAGCAGGCAGCTGGAGGAGGCCAACAGAAAGCTGAAGGAGTATGCCGCGGAGGCGGAGAAAAACGCGGAGGTGCGGGAGCGGAACCGGCTGGCGCGGGAAATCCACGATACGTTAGGCCATTCGCTTACAGGGATCGTGGCGGGGATCGACGCCTGCCTGACTATGATGGATATTTCGCCGGAAGCCACCAGGAGGCAGCTGGAGAAGATCGGTGACGCGGCAAGACAGGGAATGAAGGATGTGCGCAGGTCGGTGAGTAAACTGCGGCCGGACGCTTTGGAGAAGCTTAAGCTGGAGGATGCTGTTGTGAAGATGTTAAAGGACATGGGGGCCGCGTCGGGGACGGACATCTGTATGGAGAACCAGGTAAAGCCTTTTCAGTTTCATGAGGATGAGGAGGAGGTTATTTACCGGGTGATTCAGGAGGCCACCACCAACGCCATACGCCATGGCCGGGCCAAACATATATGGATCCGTATTTCCAAGGCGGAGCAGTGGCTGACCATTGAGGTGAAGGACGATGGGGCCGGGTGCGGTCTGATCCATGAGGGATTTGGCCTGAAACATATGGAGGAAAGACTGAGCCTTCTGGACGGGACGCTGGAGTATGACGGTAAGGACGGATTTCTGATTACCGCCCGGATACCGATTCGGTGGGGAGAGGAGTTTCGATGAGAGAGAGGATAAAGATCGTCATTGCCGATGACCAGGAACTGATACGGGACAGTTTAAAGATCGTGCTGTCCGCCAACCAGGATATGGATGTGATTGACACAGTGGCAGACGGGAGGGAGGTGATCCGCTCTGTCCGCAAGGCGAAACCGGATGTGATTTTGATGGATATACGGATGCCAGGCATGGACGGCGTGTCCTGCACCCAGATCATTAAGGAGAATTATCCGCAGATTAAGATTATCATACTGACCACGTTTGATGATGATGAGTATGTGTACAACGCGCTGAAATACGGGGCTAGCGGGTATCTTCTGAAAGGTGTTTCCATGGCGGAGCTGTCGTCGGCCATCCGCACGGTGTACGGGGGGAAGGCTATGATCAATCCGGATATTGCGGTGAAGGTGGTGCGGCTTTTTTCCCAGATGGCGAAAGGGAATTACGGGATCAAGGTGGATGACAGGAATCTGGATGATATTAACCGGACGGAGTGGAAGGTGATTAAACAGGTAGGGTACGGCAGGTCCAACAAGGAGATCGCGGCGGCTTTGAACCTTTCGGAGGGAACGGTGAGAAACTGCCTCAGTTCGGTTTTGAGCAAACTGGACCTTCGGGACAGGACCCAGCTTGCGATCTGGGCGGTGCAGACTGGGGTGACTACCCGGAATCTGGAATCGTGATATGTTTATGACAGTGGAAAGGATACGGGCATGAGATGCGGGGGAAAGAGGGCCGTGGGGATTTCCATGGCCATAGCGGCGGCGCTGCTGGGGGCTATTATCCTGGCGGCGGCGTGTTACGCGGGAGGGCAAAAGCAGGAACAGGTGTTGCGGTTCGGGATGATGGCGGGGAGCTACTGGGATGTGCCCACGGGAAATTGCTATGAGGTGGTGGACGGGGTCATCAGCCGGTTTGAGGAGAAGCATCCAGGAGTGACTGTGGAGTATGTCAGCGGGGTTTTAAAGGAGGATTATGCGGAGTGGCTGGCAGAGCAGGTACTTTTGGGCAGGGAGCCGGATGTGTTTATGGTTCCGGAGGGGGAACTGGATACGTTTGCCTCCCTTGGGGTTTTGAAGGAGCTGGAGCCTTTGATGGAGAGGGATAAGGGGTTTTCAAAGGATGCGTACTATGACGCCGCGTTTCTTTACGGAAATATCCGGGGCAGCCAGTACGCGCTTCCCTATGAGAGCGTTCCTACCCTGATGTTTGTCAATAAGACTCTTCTGGCCAGGGAAGGGATTGCTATGCCTCAGGCAGACTGGACCTGGGAGGATCTTCTTTCTGTGTGCCGCCAGGTTACCAGGGATACGGATGGGGACGGGGTTATCGACCAGTTCGGATGTTTTGATTACGGATGGCGGGAGGCGGCGGATTCCAACGGGGCGGTTTTGTTTGAGAAGGACGGGAAGGGGGCCTATTTTGCGGATGCCAGGGTGGAGGAGGCGGTCAGGTTTGTGAAGGATTTGAACAGCGCCAATGAGGGGTATGTGGTGACGGCCAGGGAGTTTGATGAGGGGCAGGTGGCTTTCCGGCCTTTTGCGTTTTCCCAGTATCGGACGTACAAGCCTTATCCCTGGAGGATTAAGAAGTATTCGGATTTTGAGTGGGACTGTGTGAAGCTGCCGTCCGGGCCGTCGGGCAGCGGCCAGACCAGGCTGGATACGCTTTTGATGGGGATCAGCAGCCGGACAGGGCGGGAGGATCTGGCATGGGAGTTTTTGAAGGAGCTGTGCTATGAGGAGGAGACCCAGATTCACCTTCTAAGGGCTTCCCAGGGCATGCCGGTGCTAAAGAGCGCGGCGCGGTCGCCTTTGCTTTTGCAGGTTCTTGGCAGCGACGCGCCAGGAAGCGGCAATATGGATGTGGATATTATTGGGCAGGTGATGGAGGAGGCCATGGAAACACCGAATTTCCGCCTGTATGCCTGGGCCATGAACCTGGCTGACGGGGAGATCGGGCGGATGATTCAGGGGGATGTGTCCATGGACAGCGGGCTTTTGAAGCTGCAGCGGGAGATTAACGGGACGCTGAGACAGTAGAGGCGGACGGAAAAACAGGAGGATGAGGATTATGGAGGGCAGAATGCCGCGGGAGTTTCGGTGCAGGATTTTATACAGCGATATCGACGGAACGCTTTTGAACAGCAGCCATCATGTGAGCAGGGGAACCAGGGAGAGGATTTTGGAGCTGGACAGAAGGGGGATTTTGTTTATTCTGGTTTCGGCCCGTATGCCGCAGGGGGTGAGAGTGATACAGAGGGAGCTGGGAACGGACAGGCCCATCATCTGTTACAGCGGCGGGCTGATTCTTGATGAGAAGGGACAGGCGCTGTACAGCCGGCGGATTAAGCTGGGGGCTGCGGTGGAGATTCGGGATGTGCTGAAGGAAAGGTTTCCGGGAATCTGCTGTAATGCTTACGGGGGAGATTTGTGGGTGGTGGAGGATGATGGAGACCCGCGGGTGGTGAGGGAAGAGCGGATTGTTAAGGGGAAGGCCCTGCGGGGCGATATGAGGGAAGTGTTTGCCGGGGACGGAGGGATCCACAAGTTTCTCCTTATGGGGGAGCTGGGGGAGATCCGGCAGGCGGAGGTGTTTTTAAGGGACAGTTATCCCGGGCTTACGGTGTTGAGGTCCAATGCGTATTATCTGGAAGTGATGGATGGGACGGTGGATAAGGCGGCGGGCGTCCGGTTTTTGTGCGGTCATTACGGCATACCCGTGGAGGAAGCGGCGGCTTTCGGGGACGGGGAGAATGATGTGGGGATGCTTAAGGCGGTTAAGTATGGGTTTGCCATGGGGAACGCGTCAAAGTCTGTGAGAGAGCAGGCGGCGTTTGTGACGCTGAGTAATGATGATGAGGGGATATTGGAAGTAATCAGGGAGCTGTAGTGTGCCTGGGGGAGCTGTCAGGGGATGAACAGTCTGGAGGCTTGGAGAAACGGAGGATCAATGGCGGGGACTGGAGGAAGTGAATACGGGGCGGCTGAGATCAGAAGGAGAGCAGCCATAGAGGAAACGGCAAAATGGATGATGGAACAGACGAAACACGTTTGGCGCGCTCTGGGGGTGAGGGATGAGGAGGATGGAGGGGAGCTTAAAAGCGCGGTGAAGGGAACGGATACGGAGTTTCAGTTTGTATACAGGCAGAGGGTTCTGGCAAAGGCAAGAGGCTATTTTAGCCGGGAGGAGAGGCAGTGGAGGTTTGAGCTGACAGAGGTGGACCGGGAGCGGTATGAGGCGGTGCGGGCGTATTTTGCCGGAAGGCGGTAGGGCGCGTGCTTGGGAAGGCAGGATCTGGGGGAATGGCAGACAGGGTAACTTGAGTGTGTTTTGCGCAAACGTACCAAAAAATAACGGATAATTTGGCACAAGTGCATATTGCGGAAACAGATCGGGCAGAGTATAATGGGTTTACATTATTTGTATACAAAGTATACAAAATTAAACAGGAGGATGTGTCATGGACGTTCGTTATTCTGCAAACCAGAGGGATGTAAAGAGGTATACCACAGAGGAGTTGAGGGATGAGTTTTTGATTCAGGATCTGTACGTGCCGGATGAGGTGCGGGCAGTGTATTCTCATGTGGACCGCATGGTGACTTTGGGATGTATGCCTGTTGCGGAGCAGGTTTCGATTGACAAGGGGATTGACTGCTGGAAGAATTTTGGCACGGATTATTTTCTGGAGAGAAGGGAGATCGGTATCTTTAACATCGGCGGGCCAGGGAAGATCACGGCGGATGATGAGGCTTTTTCTCTGGGGTACAAGGACTGTCTGTATATTACCATGGGAACGAAGAAGGTTCTGTTTTCCAGCGACGACGAGGCTAACCCGGCTAAGTTCTATATGGTGAGCGCGCCGGCTCATACGTCTTACAAGACCACATTTATCTCTATCCAGGATGCGGCCAAGAGAACCCTTGGGGACCAGAAGACTTGCAACAGGAGGACGATCAATCAGTTTATCCATCCAGATGTTTTGAAGACCTGTCAGCTGTCTATGGGTATGACGGTCCTGGAGGAGGGAAGCATCTGGAATACTATGCCGTGCCATACTCATGAGCGCCGCATGGAGGTTTATATGTATTTTGAGGTTCCGGAAAATAATGTGGTGTTCCATCTGATGGGAGAGCCCACAGAGACCAGGCATATTGTTATGAAGAATGAGGAGGCGGTTATCAGCCCGTCCTGGAGCATTCATTCAGGGGCAGGTACGTCCAGCTACACGTTTATCTGGGCTATGGGCGGAGAGAACCAGGCTTTTGATGATATGGATAATCTGGAGCCAGTGGATCTGAAATAATCGGCTGTTTGTGTGAAAGAGGAGCGCTGAAAAGACCGGATGATCACAGAAAAACGGAAGGGGATAAGGCATGGAGGAAGTTACCTACAAGAATCGGGAAGAGATGGTCTATCAGGTACTGAAGGAGGAGATACTGAATCTGGAGCTGAAACCGGGACAGGTGATCAAGGAAAATGAGATCTGTGAGCGTTTTTCTGTGTCCAGGACTCCGGTGCGGGATGCTCTGCGCCTTTTGCAGGAGCAGGGATTTGTGGTGACAGTGCCTTACCGGGGAATCTATGTGACGCTTTTGAGCCTGAGCAATATTAAACAGATGATCTACATGCGGGTGGCAGTGGAGACCATGGTGATGCGGGATTTTTCCCAGATCGCCACGCCGTTTCTCATGGAGGATGTGTACTATATGCTGCGGAAGCAGAAGGCTTTGGTGCAGACCGGGAATTTTAAGCCGGAGCAGTTTTACCGGCTGGATGCTCAGATGCACGGGTTCTGGTTTGAGGCCATGAAGAAGAGCTGGCTGTGGAAGCTTCTTCAGGAGCAGCAGCTTCACTACACCCGGTTTCGGATGCTTGATTTTGTGACGGAGACGGATTTTGACCGGATCATCCATGAGCATGAGAAGCTGATCGGGTTTCTGGAGGAGAAGAATATTGCCGGTATGGAGGAGGAGCTTAAGAACCATCTGTACTACAGCATGAAGCGGATGCGGCACTCCATTGACGTGGATTACCGGGAGTATTTTGAGGAGGAGGACCCGGAGGGGAAGTTTGATATTTAGGGAACAGAGAGTTGGAAGTGCGGCGGGAATGGGCTGTGTCTGTGTGCAGGGTCCTTCCCGCCGTTGTTCATGGCGGGTGTGGGGGATTGGCAGATTAGCAGGTTTGCGGAGGACAGGAGGATTTGGGATATGGATCCAAGACTTACGCTGGAGAAGCGGATTGAAGCGGAGCTTAAGAGTTATGACGGGATGATGTGCATTTACGCGGATGATTTTCATGGAAATGTGATTTCCATGGGCGCGGATGAGAAGGTTGAGACGGCCAGCACCATTAAGACTTACATACTGGCCTGCCTGTTTGAGGAGGCAGAGAAGGGGAGGGCGGATCTGGACGGGCTTTTGACTTACCGGGAGGAGCATTTTGTGGATGGCAGCGGGGTGATGCAGGCTCTGGAGCCGGGGGCGGTTATGAGAGTAAAGGATCTTGCCGCTTTGATGATTATTGTCAGCGACAATGTGGCCACGAATATCTTGATCGATTATCTGGGGATTGAGCGGATCAACCGGTGTATTGAGAGGCTGGGGTGCAAGGATACGGCGCTGCACAATTCCCTGCATTTTGATCGGTACAGGCAGCTTGGGACGACGACGGCCAGGGATTATGGCAGCGTTTTTGTCAGGCTTGCAAGAGGGGAGCTGATCAGTGAGCGGGCAGACCGCGGGATGGTGGAGATCTTGAAGAAACAGCAGTACAACAGCATGATCACCAGGGATTTCCCGCCGGTTTACATGGACAGCGACAATACGGATGATATTTTGATCCGGGTGGCGTCCAAAAGCGGAAGCATGGACGCGTGCAGGAATGACGGGGGGATCGTGTATACTCCCTATGGACCTTATGTGCTGGTGATGCTGAATAAGGGGTTTGGCGACGCCATGTATTATCCGGGGCATCCGGCTACGGTGTTTGGAGGCAGGGTAAGCAGGATGGTGTTGGATCAGGTTCTGGCGCTGGAGGGGCGGTTTGTGTTGTGAGAAAGCTATACATAATTCATAAACTTTCAGGGGAGCCAACAATTCATACGAATCATTGGCTCACTTTTTCAGACGAAATAACTGGCTGTCCACCTCAAACTGACGAGAACCGTCTGACAGTCTGCGGCTTCCAGGATACTGGTAAACATCCATTTTCATCTCAGGCAAAAAGCGAATAGACTTTACACTCCCCAATAAATCCGCTATAATGAATATAGGCACCAATTAACAGTTGTATTAGTTAGAAGGCGGTGAAAGGATGGTTCAGGAAATGTCGGATAAAGAATTGATTACAATTACGATTGACCGATACGCAGAGTTACAGCGCATCAAACAATCAAATGGCACCCAGGAAAATAAAGAACTTGATTACTCTATTAAACTAACAGTTGCAAAATTATCATCTCTGGGCGTAAATGTTGAGGATATAACACTTTAGTGGCCTAAACTATCATTAAAAAGTGTAAAGCCTGTTGAATTATCAGGGGCTTTACACTTTTTTTAAGGGCCGGAGTTTGTGCTTTAATGGGTTGCCGCCAAGTGTGGTTTCGGCTATAATATCAGGGATAACGTGATGCAGTGATATGGAAAGTGAGGAGCGTGGGAGATGGAAAAAAAGAGAGGAAGGAACAGGGAGGCAGTGAGAAGGCTTTGGGGATTTCTGGGGGCTTTGTGGCTGGTGACGGCCTGCCTAGCCGGATGCGGCGGGGCGGGGAGCGACGTGGGAAGTCGGGCAGGGGGAGACAGGGCGGTACAAGTCACTGCAAGTGAGGCGGCAGGCACAGAAGGCAGCGACGGAGCGGCTGCTGAAGCGACGGAAGACGGAAAAATACAAGGCGGCGGGACGGCGGTTGAAGAGCCGGAAGCAGCAGAGACCGACGGAGCGGAGGCTGAGGAGTCAGAGGAAGCAGAGATCAATAAAGCAGAGGCTGGGGGATCAGAGGCAGCAGGGGCCGACAAGGCAGAGACCGAGGAACCGGAAGGCAGTGGAGCAGAAGCCGGGGATGCTGCAGCCGGGAAACCGGAGACGGGAGGCAGTCAAAGCGGCGGCGAAGCAGCCAGGGACAGCAGGCAGTCAGCCGGAGAGGAAGCGCCGGGAAAGGATGGGCCAGCCGGCGCCCCAGAGATAATTGAGGAGTCCGGAACTTACACGTCAAAGGATCAAGTAGCGTTGTATCTCCATACATACGGGCAGCTTCCGGAAAATTATATAACCAAGAGGGACGCGGAGGACTTGGGCTGGGACAGCAAAAAAGGGAATCTCTGGGAGGTGGCTCCCGGCATGAGCATTGGCGGCAGCCGCTTCGGGAATTATGAGGGAGCTCTGCCGGACAAGAAGGGGCGGAAGTATTTTGAGTGTGATATTGATTATGAGGGCGGTTACCGGGGAGCTAAGAGGCTGATCTATTCGGACGACGGATTGATCTTCTATACGGAGGACCACTATAACACATTTGAACAGCTGTATGGCGAATAACAGGAGGAGACACATGAGAAAGGTTTTGCTGGATCTTAATCCGGCTAAGTCTGTGGAATGGATTCATGAGTATTTGAAGTTTGAGCTGGAATTTGACGATTACTATGGCAATAATCTGGACGCGCTGTATGATCAGCTGACTTCCATTGGGGAGGATACGTGTCTGGGGGTGTTCTGTCCGCCAAAGGAGGACACAAAGCTGTCCCTGTATCTGGCAAAGGTGAAAAAGGTGATGAGGGACGCGGAGCAGGAGAATCCTCGTCTCTGCGTGATATTTGGAGATATGGAAGAGAATTATGAGGAAGAGTGAGGCTGCGATAGGTTATGAGGTGGTGCGGTCCGGGCGGAAGACCAGCGCTATTGAGGTAAAGCGGGACGGAAGTGTGGTGGTTCGGTGCCCGGTGTGGGTTAAGGACAGAGAGGTCAGCGATTTTGTGGAGAGAAACAGGGAATGGATCTTGAAGCACCGCAGGGAGGTGCTTAAGCGGTTGGAGAACAGGCCGGTCTATACAAAAGCGCAGGTTGAGGAGTTTCGCCGGCACGCAAGATGGATGCTGGCTCAGAAGACGTGGCAGTGGGCGGAGAGGATGCAGGTGACTTACGGTAAACTGACCATCCGGCAGCAGGCTACCAGGTGGGGAAGCTGCAGCGCAAAGGGAAATCTGAATTTTAACTGGCAGCTGGTTCTGATTCCGAAGGAGCTGGTGGACTATGTGGTGGTCCATGAGCTGGCCCACCGGAAGGAGATGAACCACTCTCCCAGGTTCTGGAAGCTTGTGGAAGAGCAGCTGCCAGATTACAGGGAGCGGCGCAGGCGGCTGCGGGAGTATGAGACGGAGATCGAGATTGCCGGGTGAGTGACAGATGGGGCGACCGGAAAGCAGGCAAGGTTCCGGGCAGAGAGACAGATGAAACCGACGAAAAATCCAACGGACAGGAAGGACAGATTATGACAGCGAAGTGGATGCTATACGCGAAAAAGGCAGACTTTGATGGGATCGCAAAGGAGTTTCACATTAATCCGGTGACGGCAAGGGTTATGAGGAACCGGGATGTGGAGGGCAGTGAGGCGATCCACAGGTATTTATACGGAACCAAGGAAGATTTTTATTCCCCTCATCTTTTGAAGGACGCGGACAGGGCGGCAGAGATCCTGGAGGAAAAGGCAAACCAGGGCAGACGGGTCCGGATCGTGGGGGATTATGATATAGACGGGGTGTGCTCCACCTACATACTTTTTAAAGCGCTTAACCGGGTTGGGGCTGTGGTGGACTATGAGATCCCCGACCGGGTGAAGGACGGGTATGGGATTAATGAACATATTATTGAGGCGGCCTGTGAGGACGGGGTGGATACCATTCTGACCTGCGACAACGGGATTTCGGCGGTGGAGCAGATGCGTAGGGCCAAAGAACTGGGGATGACGGTGATCATCACGGACCACCATGATATTGCGAAGGAGGACGGACGGGACATCCTGCCCCAGGCGGACGCCATCGTGAATCCCAAGCAGCAGGACTGCCCGTATCCGTGGAAGGAGATTTGCGGGGCTGTGGTGGCCTACAAGGTGGTGAAGGTGCTGTATGAGCGGTACGGGATCAGAGACAGTGAGTGGGAGGAGATGATGGAGTTTGCCGCTATCGCCACGGTGGGGGATGTGATGCGGCTTCAGGATGAGAACCGGATCCTGGTGAGAGAGGGCCTGGCGCGGATGGGCCTTACGAAAAGCACCGGGCTTCGGAAACTGATGGAGAAAAATAAGCTGGATATAGAACATCTGACGGCGTTTCACATCGGCTTTGTCATCGGGCCCTGTCTCAATGCTGGCGGAAGGCTGCAGACGGCTAAGATGGCGCTGCGGCTCTTGTTAAGTGAGGATGAGGCGGAGGCGGATCGGCTGGCAGAGGAATTAAAGCTGCTCAATGACCAGAGAAAGGACATGACCAGTGAGGGGACGGAGCAGGCCGCCGCCCAGGTGGAGGAGAGGTATCTGGAGCACAAGGTTTTGGTGGTGTACCTGCCAGAGTGCCATGAGTCCCTGGCCGGGATCATCGCGGGGAGGCTGCGGGAGCGGTATCACAAGCCTTCCATTGTTCTGACAAAGGCGGAGGAGGGGGTGAAGGGCTCCGGCCGGTCTATTGAGGGGTATCACATGTTTGAGGCCCTTCTGGAGGTGAAGGAGCTTCTGACAAAGTTCGGAGGCCATCCCATGGCGGCCGGGCTCTCCCTGGCGGAGGAGAACGTGGAGGCGTTCAGAAAGGCTCTTAATGACAATGCCAGGCTGACAGAGGAGGACTTTATCCCAAAGATATGGATCGATGTGCCCATGCCCATGGAGTATGTGACAGAGCCTCTGATCCGGGAACTGGAGATGCTGGAGCCCTTTGGTCAGGGCAATGAAAAGCCCCAGTTTGCCCAGAAAGGGATACGTATCCGCAGCGCCAGGGTGCTGGGAAAGAACCGGAACGCGGTGAAGCTGGCCATGGTGACACCCCGGGGAGTGGCTGTGGACGGGATCGCGTTTACGGATGGGGACGCATTTATGGAGGAGATGGGGGAACTAAGAGAGATGGATGTGATCTATTATCCGGGGATCAATGAGTACAATGGGAACCGGACCATTCAGATGGTGGTGAAGGAGTGGAAGTTTCACTGACCCGGCGGCAATAGCCCTGCGAGCTTCGACTAAAGCAGGGAAAAGGAACGTTAAGGGGTATATGGTTCTTGACACAGGATATAAGAGACAATATAATAAGGAAAATCCACGGATTTACAAACAGATTGAGAGGAGAACAGTCATGGTTAATGAGATTATGGAGTTTATCACCAGGTTTGACCCGGAAGTGGGGCAGGCCATTGAGTCGGAGGCAGCCCGCCAGAGAAGGAATCTGGAGCTGATCGCGTCAGAGAATATCGTGTCGGAGGCAGTCATGATGGCCATGGGTACGGTGCTGACCAACAAGTACGCGGAAGGGTACTCAGGGAAGCGGTATTACGGCGGGTGCCAGTGCGTGGATGTGGTGGAGACCCTTGCCATTGAGCGTGCCAAGAAGCTGTTTGGATGCGACTATGCCAATGTGCAGCCCCATTCCGGCGCCCAGGCCAATATGGCGGTTTTCGTGGCCATGTTAAAGCCCGGCGACACGGTGATGGGCATGAACCTGGACCACGGCGGCCATCTGACCCACGGAAGCCCGGTGAACTTCTCAGGACTGTATTTTAATATTGTGCCCTACGGGGTCAATGATGAGGGATATATTGACTATGATGAGCTGGAGCGGATCGCCGTAGAGGCAAAGCCGAAGCTGATCGTGGCAGGAGCCAGCGCTTATGCCAGGACCATTGACTTTAAGCGTTTCCGCCAGGTGGCTGACAAAGCGGGGGCGTATCTGATGGTGGATATGGCTCACATTGCAGGGCTGGTGGCTGCAGGGCTTCATCCAAGTCCCATTCCCTACGCCGATGTGGTGACGACCACCACCCACAAGACTTTAAGAGGGCCAAGAGGCGGCATGATCCTGGCCAACAAGGAGGCTGCGGAGAAGTTTAACTTTAACAAGGCCATTTTCCCGGGCACTCAGGGAGGGCCGCTGGAGCACGTGATCGCGGCAAAGGCCGTGTGCTTCGGGGAGGCGTTGAAGCCGGAGTTTAAGACATACCAGGAGCAGGTGGTGAAGAACGCGGCCGCGCTGGCAAAGGCCCTTGAGAATCAGGGATTTAAGATACTGACGGGAGGAACGGACAATCACCTGATGCTGGTGGATTTGAGAGGAATGGATATCTCCGGCAAGGAGCTGCAGAACAAGTGCGATGAGGTCTACATCACGCTGAACAAGAACACGGTTCCCAACGACCCGCGGAGTCCGTTTGTCACATCCGGAGTCAGAATCGGTACGCCGGCGGTTACTTCCAGAGGGCTTAAGGAAGCTGACATGGAGAAGATCGCGGAGTGCGTCTGGCTGGCTGCCACGGACTTTGAGGAGAGTGCGGATTATATTCGGGGAGAAGTTACGAAGATCTGCGACGCGTATCCCATCTATCAGGGTTAGCGCTGCCTTGGGAAAATAGTTGCAGTATTGACCTGTGAAGGAGGAATTCCGGATGTACACATTTCATGAATTGACGGATATCATAGAAAAGCTTCGTTCCGAGGAAGGATGTCCCTGGGACAGGGATCAGACATATGAAAGCCTGAAGCCGTGTCTTGCCGATGAAACCCAGGAGGTGTTTGACGCCATAGATAACCAGGACATGGACAATCTGTGTGAAGAGCTGGGCGACGTGCTTATGCTGGTCTTGCTTAACAGTCAGATCGCAAAGGAGCAGGGGGCGTTTACCATAGAGGATGTTATCGACGGAGTAAGCCGGAAGATGGTGCGCAGGCACCCTCACGTATTCGGCGGAGTGAAGGCAGAGTCCCAGGAGGAATGCTTAGACCTGTGGAACGCAATAAAAGCACAGGAAAAAGCCGAAAGACCTTGACAAACCAGGGCAAAAAAGCTATAGTAAAAAAGCTACAAAATTGCGAGATGTGAAATCGTGGCAAAATCAGGAGCCATAGTATTAGGAGGAAATTTTGATGAATAAGAGTGAATTGATCACAGCGATGGCCGAGCGGGCAGAGCTTTCCAAGAAGGACACGGAGAAAGCTCTGAAGGCCTTTGTTGATGTTATTTCTGATGAACTGGTAAAGGGAGAGAAGATCCAGATCGTGGGCTTTGGTACATTTGAGGTTGTGGAGAGGAAAGAGAGAGAAGGAAAGAAGCCGGGTACGGATGAGATCATCACCATTCCGGCATCCAAGTCCCCCAAGTTCAAAGCCGGAAAGGCGCTTAAGGACAAGGTAAACGTATAACATATGAGATTAGATAAGTTTTTAAAGGTTTCCCGGTTGATCAAACGAAGGACTGTGGCCAATGAGGCGTGCGACGCGGGACGCGTGCTGGTGAACGATAAGCCGGCAAAGGCATCCCTGAATGTAAAGACCGGAGATACCATTGAGATCCGGTTCGGCACGAATTCCGTGAAGGTGGAGGTGCTGGACGTCCAGGAGACTGTGAAGAAGGAAGAGGCCAAGGAACTTTATCGCTATATCTGACGCATAAACAGCCAGACCCCCTAATATACTTAACCAAGGACATAAGTATATTGGGAGGTCTTTTTTAATGGAAGAAAAGACAGGCACAAGACCCCACAGACTCATGATGGTAAACCGATCAGCCCTTAGTGTCAGCGGGATTCGGGACGTGGTCTCTTTTGACGAGAATCAGGTGGTTCTGGATACGGATATGGGGCTTCTGACCATGAAAGGAAAAGATCTGCACGTTAGCCGTCTGACCTTGGAAAAAGGCGAGGTGGATGTGGACGGGACGGTTGACAGCCTGGTGTACTCCTCCAATGAATCCTACCGCAAGTCCGGCGAATCCCTGTTTAACCGTCTGTTTCGGTAAGGAGGGGCCATGAGCGTCAGCATCCGTTATGAGGCACAGCTGTTTTTTATGAGTATCTGCACAGGGGTAGGACTGGCGATGGTTTATGACTGCGTCAGATTCTTTCGGATTGTGTGTCCTCATAAAATGTGGGTAGTGGGAGCGGAAGATTTGATCTGTGGGATCTATTGCGCGGTAATGACTTTTTCCCTGTTATATCAGCAGAATGACGGCAATTTAAGGGGATTTTGTATCGGAGGGGTCATCCTTGGAATGGTCGTTTATGAGTACGCCGTCAGCAGAAAGGTGTTAAAACGCTTGCAAAAGGCAGTGGAATGGATTAAAATGAAAATGAGAAAGCGTAAGAGCCGATTGAAGCGGGAGAAAAGATGAGAGAGACAGGAAGATCAAGATCGGTACGAAAGAGAAAGGAACGGCTGGGTAACCGCATGGCTATGGTGGGTATTACCTTTGTGGTGATGAGCATGGCGGTGGTGATGCATATCCGGGGAGAGACCCTGCGGGAGAAAGACTTGGCCTATCAGATAAAGGAGGAGGAGCTGACCCGTCAGCTGGAGGAGGAGAGCAAGCGGGCCGAGGAACTGGAAGAACAGAGGATCTACGTTCAGACGAAGGAATATATCGAGAAGGTGGCCAAGGAAAAGCTGGGGCTGGTGAATCCGGATGAGATCCTTCTCAAACCTATACAGTGAACCGGAAGCTGATCTGCCGATCTGAGGACCGGCGGGTTTTGCCGAAAGTTGTCGAACGCTTTTTTGGACAGGCAGTCTTGATTTGACAAATATTTCCCTTTTGACTGTGTATAATTCATACGGGGGTTTCCTGCATTGCGGCAGAAGGCCTGTATGTAAAGTCAGGAGGGATTTTTGTGTTCTATCGGAAGAAGGTCCATAACAATATGGAGGGTATCCATGTATATACGGCCAGAAGGTTAAGCGATATGGCTAATTCCCTGGAGGGGCTGGCAAGAGCCTTTGACAGGGAGAAGAGCGTGGGAGGTTTAAGCAGGGAGGACGGCCTTGCGGCGCTCCAGATGGCCGGAGCCATGGTGTGCGGGGATTGCAGCAAATGCAATCTGTACTCGGACAGTGAAAAGGAAGACAGTTACTATCTGTACTATCTGCTGAGGGCGTTTGAGCAGAAGGGGAATGTGGAGCCTAAAGATATGCCCAGGCTTTTTCGGGAAAAGTGCGGGCGGCAGGAAGATTATGTGGGACATTTAAACCGCAATCTGGGGCGGGCCACCATGAACCTGACCTGGAAAAACCGGTTTTTGGAGAGCCGGGACGCAGTTATCAGCCAATTTCGGGAGCTGGCCGTGATCCTGGAGGAGTTTGCCAGACAGATGGAACAGGCCGTGGATGTGACAGATCAGGTGGAGGCGGCTGTCAGGCGGGCTTTTTTGCGGCGCCATATGGTTATTGACCATATGCTGATGCTGGAATATGATAATAAGCACAGGGAGGCATATATTACGGTGCGGACCAACAACGGAAGGTGCGTTATGGCCAAGGACGCCGGAGAATTTCTGGGACAGGCCGCGGGAGGCCGCGGGTGGATCGCGGCAAGGGACGGCAGGTCTGTCATAAACCGCCAGTTCGCCACAGTACGGTTTATCGAGGAGGGATCATACCGGGTCACGTGGGGCGTGGCCGGGACGGCAAAGAGCGGGGAGACAGTGTCGGGAGATAATTATACATTTTCCCAGAACACTCCGGGACAGGTTATCATGAGCCTTTCGGACGGTATGGGAAGCGGAGAGCAGGCGGCCAGGGAAAGCCAGAGAGTCATAGAGCTGGCAGAGCAGCTTCTGGAGGCGGGATACACAGCCAGAGCCACTTTAAAGCTGGTGAATACGGTGCTGCTTTTAGTGGGCGAGGAGCAGCATCCCGCCACAGTGGATCTGTGCTGCATTGATCTGTATACAGGCGTTTTGGAGGTTATGAAGCTGGGAGCGGTGGCTACCTATGTGCTGGATGAAAGCGGGGTGGAGCTTCTCGCGGCAGCTGTGGCTCCCGCGGGAGTGC
Organism: uncultured Hungatella sp.; assembly: GCA_910588505.1. GTDB lineage: Bacteria > Bacillota > Clostridia > Lachnospirales > Lachnospiraceae > UBA3402. The sequence goes on from CAJUPQ010000019.1 coordinate 32,513, forward strand.
TGGAACAGGTGGAACCGGTTTTACTGTCCAGGAAACTGTGGGAGAACAGCCTGGTGGTCATGGTCAGCGACGGAGTTCTTGAGGCATTGCCGGGGGAGGACAAGGAACAGGTGATGAGAGAGTATCTGGAGGACGTTTGGGGCGGCAATCCCCAGGAGCTGGCAGAGCAGATTCTGGAATTTGCCATGTCATTTTCAGAGGAGAACCGGGATGATATGACAGTGTTGACCGCAAGGGTGTGGAAGCGGAATATGCCGGAGGGATGACATGGTTCTAAACAAAAGAAGCAGGTGAGCGACATGCAGAAAAAAGTAGAGGCATATATCAGACAGTATCAAATGCTGGAGCAGGGGAGCCGGGTGATAGCGGCAGTGTCAGGAGGAGCGGATTCGGTCTGTCTTCTCCATATTCTGGTGACCCTGAAAGAGAAGTTTGGGCTGGAGATACAAACTGTCCACGTCCATCACGGGCTGCGGGGGGCCGAGGCGGACAGGGACGCGGAGTTTGTCAGGGAACTTTCAGAGCAGTGGAAGGTTCCCTGTCTTGTGGTGTACCGGGACGCGGCCGCCTATGCCCGGGAACGGGGGATGGGCGTGGAGGAGGCTGGCAGGGAGCTTCGTTATGAGGCGTTTTATGAGGCCGCGAAGGCCCTTCATGGGGCCAGGATCGCGGTGGCACATCACCAGGAGGATCAGGCGGAGACGATCCTTCACAATCTGTTTCGGGGCAGCGGGCTGAAAGGGCTGGGAGGTATGGCCCCGGTGAGGGACAGGGTTATCCGGCCTCTTTTGTGTGTGGGACGGAGGGATATCCAGGAGTATCTTGAGGAACAGGGCATTGGCTGGCGCCAGGATTCCACCAACGATTCCACGGATTACACGAGAAATAAGCTGCGCCATAAGGTGATCCCCATGGTCTGTCAGGAGGTAAATGGCCAGGCTGTGGCGCATATTGTGGCAGCAGGGGAGAGAATGCGTCAGGCCCAGGCCTATTTTGAGAAAGAAGCCGCGGAAGTGTTAAGGGCATATGGGCGGGAAGAGGCAGGGGAGGAAAGCAGATACCGGCGTATCGGTCTGCCGTCCCAGGCCGTGGCCCGGCTTCCGGACATTATGCAGGCATATGTGGTCATGGAGATCATGGGCAGACTTGGAGGGGCGCGCAGAGACCTTTTATCCGTCCATGTACAACAGGTGATTGACCTGACAAAAAAACAGACAGGAAAGACCTTTTTTCTTCCCTGGGGGATCCGGGCGTATCGGGAATATGATATGGTGTGGCTGGAAGCGGGAGAGAGGAACGGGAAAACAGAGCAGGGGATGCTCTTAAACCACCCTTCTTTTTCTGTGGAATGCTTTCCGGCCTCTATTTTGAGAGAAAAACACCAGAAAATTCCGGAAAAGAAGTATACGAAATGGTTTGACTATGATAAAATAAAAGGTACGTTATCTGTGAGGACCAGGCAGACCGGTGACTATATCACCCTGAAAGACGGTAAGAAAAAGACCATAAAAGCATTTATGATCGACGAGAAGATCCCAAGGAGCAGGAGAGATGAGATGCTGCTCCTTACAGAGGGACATCATGTGCTGTGGATCATTGGCTGCCGAATCAGTGAATTTTACAAAATAACAGATGAGACGCAACAGATCTTACAAGTGAAAACAGATGGAGGAGAAGAACATGGAGGAAAAGATTCGTGTCCTGATTTCGGAGGAGGATGTGAACAAGAAGATCAGTGAGGTGGCATCGCGGATCAGCAGGGATTATGAGGGGCAGCAGGTCCATCTCATCTGTATCCTGAAAGGCGGCGTTTTTTTTACCTGCGAGCTGGCCAAAAGGCTTACGGTTCCCGTGTCACTGGATTTTATGTCCGTTTCCAGCTACGGGGCAGGTACAAAGTCCAGCGGTGTGGTAAAGATCATCAAGGACCTCGACGAGCCTTTGGAGGGCAAGCATGTGGTCATTGTGGAGGATATCATTGACTCCGGCAGAACATTGTCCTACTTGCTGGAGATCCTGGAAAAGAGAGGTCCAAAGGACATCCGCCTGTGTACCCTCCTCGACAAGCCTGAGAGAAGAGTGAAAAAACAGGTGAAGGTGGATTACACATGTTTTACCATTCCGGATGAATTTGTTGTGGGATATGGCCTGGACTATGACCAGAAGTACAGAAATCTTCCATATATCGGAGTTGTAGAACATAATAGTTAAACAGTAAGGAGGCAGTTAGTTGAGACAGCGACAATCTATAAGCGGAATGGGACTATTGCTGGCCATGATGATCGTCATGGTCCTGGTGTTCCGCATTACGGGAAACATGGGGGAGGAGACGCCCACACAGCAGGATTACATCCACGCGGTGGAGGAAGGGCAGGTTATGTCGGCAGTGATCCGTCCGAACAAGGAGACTCCCACAGGGGAGCTGGGCCTGAATATGAAGGACGGCAGGCAGTGGTTGGTCTATGTGGCTGACGTGAAGGAGGAGCAGAAGTTTCTCATGGATCAGGGGATTCCCTGTGTCATGGGCAATGTTCCACAGGAAAGCTATCTGATGTCCATCGTCGTTCCTGTCCTTTTGTCAGGCGTGGTTCTGGTGGTGGTGATCCTGATGATGAACGCCAGGACAGCCGGAGGAGGGGCCAATGCCAGGATGATGAACTTTGGCAAGAGCCGGGCAAAACTCAGCCGGGACGCCAGCAAGTATAATTTTAAGAAGGTGGCGGGCCTGCGGGAGGAGAAAGAGGATCTGGAGGAGCTGGTGGATTTTCTGAAAAATCCCCAGAAGTACACCAATGTGGGAGCCAGGATCCCCAAAGGCATCCTTCTGGTGGGACCTCCGGGAACCGGCAAGACCCTTTTAGCCAAGGCGGTGGCAGGGGAGTCGGGAGTTCCTTTCTTTAGCATCTCCGGCTCTGATTTTGTGGAGATGTTTGTGGGCGTGGGAGCTTCCAGAGTCCGCGACCTGTTTGAGGAGGCCAAGAAGAACGCTCCCTGTATCGTGTTTATCGATGAGATTGACGCTGTGGCAAGACAGCGTGGAACCGGCCTTGGCGGCGGCCACGACGAGAGAGAGCAGACCCTGAACCAGCTTCTTGTGGAGATGGACGGATTTGGTATCAATGAGGGGATCATCGTTCTGGCGGCCACCAACCGGGTGGATATATTGGATCCCGCTATTTTGCGGCCGGGCCGTTTTGACAGAAAGATCACTGTGGGACGGCCTGACGTCCGTGGGCGGGAGGAGATCCTGAAAGTTCACGCCCAGGATAAACCTCTGGGAGATGATGTGGATCTGGAGCGGGTGGCCAGGACGACCGCCGGATTTACAGGGGCTGATCTGGAAAGCCTTCTCAACGAATCCGCCATCCTTGCGGCAAAGGAAGGCCGTAATTTTGTGCGCCAGAACGATATTGACCGTTCCTTTATCCGGGTGGGTATCGGGACGGAGAAGCGGAGCCGGGTGATCTCCGACAAGGAGAAGCGGATCACGGCTTATCACGAGGCGGGCCACGCTATTTTATTCCACCTGCTTCCCGAGGTGGGGCCGGTACACACCATATCCATCATCCCCACAGGCACCGGAGCGGCGGGATATACTATGCCCCTTCCGGAAAAAGACGAGATGTTTAACACAAAGGGCAAGATGCTTCAGACCATTATGGTATCTCTGGGCGGACGTATTGCCGAGGAGTTGATCCTGGACGACATTACCACAGGCGCTTCCCAGGATATCAAGCAGGCCACGGCCCTTGCCAGGTCCATGGTGGTGAAATACGGCATGTCGGAAAAGATCGGTATGATCAACTATGAGACAGAGGGTGACGAGGTGTTTATCGGCCGGGAGATCGGCCATGCCAAAAACTACGGTGAGGATGTGGCCGCGGCCATAGACAGCGAGGTGAAGCGGATCATTGACCAGTGCTATGCCAAGGCCAAAGCCATGATCCATGAGCACGAGTATGTCCTTCACAAGTGTACGGAGGTTCTTCTGGAAAAAGAGAAGGTTGGGCAGGAAGAATTCGAACTAATGTTCTAAAATATGTCAATATATACAAAAACATGAACTGATTTTTGGTAAATTTGTGTAATCTGATTCTTGGAATATTAGAGACTCCGTGGTATTATAATAGACGTAACCCCCCAATACATTATATAGTTTTTGCTACACCCCATAAGAAACGAAATACCTTCTCCTAAAAGAGCCAGCTACCCCGCTGGCTCTTTTACTTTACAAAATCCCCCAAGAGAAAAAGAATTATTTGGCAGAATTTTAGGTTGTATTATTTGTGGGAATCATTTAGAATAGGAAGGCAGGGATTTTTCAAATTAGGAAGGAAACGCTTATATGAAGTTTGAAAACCAGGAAACGATCAACAGACAGGCCCTGTTTGCGGATGAGAATGAAGAATTTCGAATCCCCGCGCAGCCGGACGCGGGACAGGTTGTTACTTTGCGGTTTAGGACTGCCAGGGATAACATAGATCATGTATATTATCAGGAAAAAGGGATGGAGGAGGAGGAAGCGCTTATAAAGACAGAGTCGGACGATCTGTTTGACTACTACGAATATAAAAAAGAGGTGCCGGACACTCAGGTCAGATACCGTTTTCGGGTGGTGAAAGGCCAGGAGACCTGTTATTATAACCGCCTGGGAGTATGCCAGGCGGCCCAGGAGTGCTTTGATTACTGTATAACGCCAGGCTTTCACACACCGGAGTGGGTCAAGGGAGCGGTCATGTACCAGATCTTTGTGGATCGCTTCTGCAATGGGGATACTTCTAATGACGTCCAGGATTGCGAGTATGTATATATCGGGAGACCGGTGCGTCAGGTGAAGGATTGGGGTCAGAACCCATCCGCCATGGACGTGGGATGTTTTTATGGCGGAGATCTGCAGGGAGTGTGGAACAAGCTGGATTATCTTCAGGGGCTGGGGGTGGAGGTCATCTATTTTAATCCTCTGTTTGTCTCTCCTTCGAATCACAAGTACGATACCCAAGATTATGATCATATTGATCCCCACTACGGCTGCATCGTTAAAGACGGCGGGGAAGCGCTGGAGCCAGACGCCGCAAACAATGAGAACGCTTCCAGATACAGAATCCGCTCTGCTGACCCGGAGAATCTTAAGGCCAGCAATGAGTTTTTCGCCAAGTTTGTGGAGGAGGTCCACCGCAGAGGCATGCGGGTCATTATGGACGGCGTGTTCAACCACTGCGGTTCATTTAACAAATGGCTGGACAGGGAACAGATCTACCAGAATAGCGGAAGCGGCTATGAGCCGGGGGCTTTTGTATCGGGGGAGAGTCCGTACCGCTTTTTTTTCAAGTTCCATAAAGAAGATGCCTGGCCCAACAATATCCACTATGACGGATGGTGGGGCCATGATACGCTTCCAAAGCTGAATTATGAGGACTCGGAAAAACTGTATGAGTATGTTATGGACATTGCCAGAAAGTGGGTTTCTCCGCCTTACAGCGTGGACGGCTGGCGTCTGGATGTGGCGGCGGATCTGGGTCGGACCAGCGAGTATAATCATAAGTTCTGGAGGGATTTCCGCAGGGCGGTGAAGGAGGCTAACCCGGACGCGGTGGTTCTGGCGGAACACTACGGGGATCCTGGAAGCTGGCTTCAGGGCGACCAGTGGGATACGGTGATGAACTACGACGCGTTTATGGAGCCGGTTACATGGTTTCTTACAGGCATGGAAAAGCACAGCGACGAGTATAATGAGACTATGTACGGCAACGGGGAGGCATTTTTCCTTTCCATGTTCTACCATATGAGCAAGATGCAGACTCAGTCCGTGCAGATCGCCATGAACGAACTGTCCAACCATGATCACAGCCGGTTCCTTACCAGGACTAACCGGCACGTGGGGCGTATCGGAACAGCGGGATCAGAGGCGGCTGGCGCTGAGATCAACAAGGGGATCTTCCGGGAGGCAGTACTTATCCAGATGACATGGCCGGGAGCACCTACGGTGTACTACGGCGACGAGGCAGGCGTGTGCGGGTGGACAGACCCGGATAACCGCAGGACCTATCCCTGGGGGAAAGAGGATCTGGGGCTGATCGAATTCCACAGGTATATGATCGGGCTTCACAAGAGATGCCCGGCCCTTAGGAGAGGTTCCCTAAAACAGCTGGGGGCGGACCACCAGTTTATCAGTTACGGAAGATTTTTAAGAGACAACCGCTGTGTGGCGGCAGTCAATAACCGGGAAGAGGAGCGGGAGGTAACGCTGCCTGTGTGGGAAATTGGGATCACGGATGAGGATACCCTGACCCGGGTTGTGGCTACCAGCCGGGAGGGGTATGACGGAGCTTTTGTGACATACAAGGTTGAGGGCGGGATGGTGACTCTGACTATGGGGCCCTACAGTGGAATTTTGCTGATTTCCAACAAAAGACCTTGATTTTTTGGTCTGGCTGTGATAAGATAATTATCGCTTGTCAGAGTCATATGGATGGGTTCCCGAGTGGCCAAAGGGGGCAGACTGTAAATCTGTTGCGTCACGCTTCGATGGTTCGAATCCATCTCCATCCATTTTCCTTCAGGGAATGGAGGACATGCCGCAGTGGCGGAACTGGCAGACGCACAGGACTTAAAATCCTGGGGGACTAATCTCCCGTGCCGGTTCGATTCCGGCCTGCGGCACTTAAAAAGCCTTGAGTTTTCGGGGCTTTTTTGTTTTTTATGTTGTATTTCATGTGGTGTAGGAAGACCTTTTGAGAAGGAGACAGTATTGGTATGAATAAAAAGGAAGTTTCAGAGATCCGCAAGCAGTACACGCCTGAGCGGTGTACCATCTCCCGCATATGCGGCTGCTACATAGACGCTGAGAAGAATATTAAGACAGAGCTGAAAGAGGCGTTTCTCTCTCTGCCGGAGGACGACGCGTTCAAGTATTTTACTATTTTTAAAAAGACCCTGTCCGGGACTTTGGGGCGCAACCTTCTGAATCTGGATTTTCCTCTGGAGGAGGAGAAGGAGGGCGGGGCTCAGGAGTTCCTCTTAAAGCTGCGGGACAGCCAGCTAAAGGATGATGAGCTGATACATCAGTTTTACGACAAGATCATTGAGAATTTTGAGTACGGGGAAAATTACTATATTATTCTGATCCATGTATCTTACGATGTTCCCGGCAAGGCCCTGGACGGCATGGAGATGTACGACGCCTCGGACAGCGTGTACAATTACATCCTCTGCAGCATCTGTCCGGTCCATTTGTCAAAGCCCGGATTGGGGTACAATACTGAGAAGAATTGTATTGAGAACAGGACCCAGGACTGGATCGTGGACCAGCCAGTAAAGGGATTTTTATTTCCCTGTTTTAACGACCGCTACACGGATATTCACAGTATGCTGTATTACACCAAGAATGCTGCTGAGCTTCAGGAGGATTTTATCCAGAAGATGTTCGGGTGCAGCAGGATCCCCCTTGCGGCTGATACTCAAAAAGAGACGTTTAACGCTTTACTCGCCGACACCTTGGGGGAGGACTGCGACTATGATGTGATAAAAAATATCCATGAGACCCTCAACACCAAGATGGAGGAATTTAAGGATGAGCCGGAGCCTCTGGAGCTGGGCAAGCAGGAAGTGCGCCGCCTTTTGGAGGACAGCGGCGTGCCGGATGAGAAACTGGAAGAGTTTGACCAGCGCTATGATGAGCGGGCGGGGGAGGCTACGTCGTTTCTGGCGTCCAATATCGCCAATACAAGGGGATTTCACATTGAGACGGCGGACGTGGTGGTGCAGGTGAAGCCGGAGGCTGCGGATTTGGTGGAGACTAAGTTTATCGGAGGCCGTCAGTGTCTGGTCATTGCCATCAATGAACATGTGGAGGTTAACGGGGTAAATGTGAAGGTTCTGCAGGATGGGGGAGAGGAAGAGCCACAGCTATAGCGGACCGGGCTCTACCTGGTTTTTCCCCTCGTGGTATTGGATCCACTCGTCTAAACTCCATGGCTCATAGTCGGAATACATGCAGAAGCAGTTGAGCATATTGCAGGGGATGTGCCGCTCATTGCCAAGGACGTCGGTTATGACGGTCTGCCTGGTGATCTGCTGAAACTGCTCTATGAGCCGCTGGTCCCTGGTGTCGTGGACATGGCCGTAGAGCATATAGGTTTTGGGGACGCCCTTTGCGGTTAGACGGTACTGGCCGTTATAGCACATGATGGGGTAGTGGCACAGCACTACTTTCCGGCTGTTGTCCGACAGCTCCGCATAGGGTTTTACCCAGACAAACCTGGAGGTGTCGGCTTCCTTGCGTTTCAGAAACCGGTCGTGGTTGCCCTGGATCAGGTAGAGTTTTCCCTGGAGCTGCTCCAGAAGGGCGTTGGTGTCCTGAACGCTGCCCCAGGACAGGTCGCCGAGAATGACCACTTCGTCTTTTTTACGGACTTTTTGGTTCCATCGTTGGATCATGTATTCATTCATCTGCAAGGTATTTTCAAAGCCTCTTTTGTCCATGTGGGTGTTCATGGCCTCGTGGAAAAAATGGAGATCTGCGATGTAATATCTCATGAATGCCTCCTTATTTTCAGCTAAAAACTCAATATGACGGAGGATTTTGCGAGATTCTCCGAAAATATCTGTTTATTTGGTCTTGGATATAAATATATTACTACATTTTGGGACTATCCGCAAGGAGAAAAGGGAAGGCATGATTTTTGTTGAGATTTTTTTCTGAATGTGATAAAATACTTCTTGGAATTTTCCGCGCCAAAATCTTTCGGGAGCGAACACGATATGTACAAATATGAAATCATTGCCCAGGACATCCAGTCCAAAATCCTCTCTGGCTTTTACAAGCCCGACGAAAAGCTTCCCCAGGAGCTTGAACTGTGCAAGCAGTACGACGCCAGCCGCATCACTATCCGGGAAGCCATGGAGCATCTGGTACACAATGGGCTCATCACCAAACGGCGGGGTTCCGGCACTTTTGTCAAAGCCATCTCAGGAGGCGCCCTTAACCAGGAAGGCTTTGCCCGCTCCCAGCAGTTCGGCGGCTTTGCCAAGGACAAGCCGGGACATGAGATCACTTCTGTTATCCACGAATTTCAGCCGTTGAAAGCTTCGGCTAAGATCGCGGATCTCCTTCAGATCCCGGAAGGTGCCTTTGTCTGCTATGTCTGCCGCACCAGAAAAGTGGACGGTAAACCCTATGTGACCGAGTATACCTACATGCCCACAGACATTATCACAGGCGTTACCGAAGAGGTGGTAAAAGGTTCTATCTATTCTTATATAGAAAATACCCTGAAACTGAAGATACAGAGCGGCCACCGCATTGCCCGAGCCTCCATGCCCACAGACAAAGAGAGGGACTGGCTGGACATCGGGGACGCCCCTATTCCCATTCTGGAAGTGGAGCAGGTGGCTTATTTGGGAGACGGCCGAATCTTTGAGTACTCCAAATCCAGGCACCGGGCAGACTGTTTTGAGCTTCGTACAGTCAGCGTACAGTGAAATAGTTTTTTAGTGATCTTTATACTGCAGATTGATAGCTTTGGCTGGATATCTGCAGTATTTTTTATGGGGTAATATTTAGTGAGCATGGGGCGAGGGTTGTCGTGAGGCCAGTCAGAGAAGGAGAGATGTCCCGTCCGGGTTCAGATATGCCAAGCATTCCGATGAGCCCTTAAAGCGGGAACTGGTCGGGTATCAGCCCTCCTGTTCCCTGGTCTCATCGGAATGTTTGGCATATCTGAACCCAAACAGCACACAGCCTGCCTTCCCTCCCTACTGGCTTCACGACTAAATCCGCCTTTGCTTGCTCAATTATATACCAATGTTAGTAACAAAAATTTAAAAAAACAGGAAAAACCTCTTGCATTTTCTAAAAATTATGATATTATAAAAATATGATATAACATATTAATTAAAAGTCATGATATATGACTCGTTTAGAAAGGAGAAGCGTATGCAGCTATCAATTCCAAAGGGGTTCTTCATGGGAGCAGCCATGTCCGGCCCACAGACCGAGGGGGCTTACAAGAAAGATCACCGTCTGGAGAGTTTCTGGGACGCCTGGTCCGATCTCTCTATCTCCGACTTTTACAACAAGGTAGGCAGCTATGTGGGCAACAACTTTTACGAGAAATATGAGGAGGACATAAAGCTGTTAAAGAGCCTTGGTCTTGACTCCTTCCGCACATCCATCCAGTGGACCCGGCTTATGGACCAGAACCAGAAGCTGAACCCGGAAGGCGCCGCCTTTTACCATAAGGTCTGCGCCTGTGCTAGGGAGAATGACATTGAACTGTTTATGAACCTGTACCACTTTGACATGCCTTCCTACCTGTTTGTCAGAGGGGGATGGGAGAGCCGTGAAGTGGTGGAAGCCTACGCTGTCTACGCCAGAACTGCGTTTCGGGAGTTCGGCAAGGAGATACGCTTCTGGTTTACGTTCAATGAACCCATTGTGGAGCCGGACCAGGAGTACCGGGATGGAAACTGGTATCCCTTTATCAAAGATGAGAGGCGGGGCCTTCAGGTGCAGTACCACATCGCTCTGGCCCACAGTCTGGCTGTTCGGGAATTCCGCAAAGCCAAAGAGGAAGGATATCTTCTGGATGATGCCCAGATTGGCCTTATCAATGCCTTTGCGCCGCCTTACACCAGGGAGAATCCAACACCTGGGGATTTAGAGGCTCTGCGCATGACTGACGGGATCCACAACCGCTGGTGGCTTGACCTTTGTACTTCGGGAACCCTTCCCCAGGATGTTTTCAGCACGCTGGAGCAATATGACGCTCTTCCGGAAATGCGGCCCGGAGACAGGGAGATCTTATCCTGCGGACGGGTAGACTGGCTGGGCTTTAATTACTATCAGCCTACCAGAGTCCAGGCTCCCAGGGAAAAAACCGATGCGTCCGGCTATCCAAGGTTTGCGGATCCCTACATCTGGCCAGAGAGAAAGATGAACGTTTACCGGGGCTGGGAGATTTATCCGAAGGGAATCTATGATTTTGGCATGAAGATGAAGCAGGAATACCCGGACATGAAGTTTTTTATCTCGGAAAACGGCATGGGCGTGGAGCACGAGGACCGCTTCCGCAATGAGGCGGGGGAGATTCAGGACGACTACCGCATTGAGTTTGTCCGCGATCACCTGGAATGGGTGATGAAAGCCATCGAGGACGGTACCAACTGTGTCGGCTACCATTACTGGGCAGTTATTGACAACTGGTCCTGGAGCAATGCCTTTAAAAACCGGTACGGGTTTGTGGAAGTGGATCTGATGAACAACTATGAGAGAAGGTTAAAGAAGTCTGCCCACTGGCTTAAGAGTCTTATTGAGCAGAGAGATAAGGAGGATTAACATGGGAGCATCTTTGCAGAATTCCAAATTTATTGATAAATTTACAGAGTTTGCGGCTAAATTGGGCAGTCAGGTACATTTAAGCTCTCTAAGGGATGCCTTTGCCACTATCATGCCCCTTTACATCCTGGCCGGCCTGGCGGTTCTGTTTAACAATACGGTGTTTCAGTGGATCTTAAGCGGTCCGGCTCTGGTCAGCGCCCAATACTGGGGCAACCTTTTAGTCAATGCCACCTTAAACATCAGCTCTCTTCTGGTGGCCGCGGTGATCGGTTACTGCCTGTCCAGAAATCGGGGCTATGAAAATCCCATTGCCGCAGCTCTGGTATCGCTGGCGACTCTGATCATCATGATGCCCGGATCTGTCACTGTGATCCCCGACGGAGCAAGCGACGGCGTATCGGTTTCAGGCGTCCTGGCTTTCAGCAATACAGGCACCCAGGCTATGTTTGCGGGTATCCTCATCGGCCTGGCCGCGACGGAATTATTTATCTTTGTGACAGGCATCAAAAAGCTGCAGATCAACATGGGAGACAGCATTCCTCCCGCGGTGGGCAACTCCTTTTCCGTGCTGATCCCCTTTATTTTGGTCATGTCCTTTTTTGCCATTATTTCCGCAATCTTAAATAACGTGTTCCACACGGATCTGATCACCATCATCACCGTCATGATCCAGGAACCTTTAAGAGGCGTTACTACCGGGCTTCTTGGCTGCGTTATACTGTACTCGTTGGGCAACTTTTTGTGGCTGTTCGGTATTCACCAGACGGTTATCTACGGCTCCCTCCTAGAGCCGCTGCTGATCGTCAACATGACCCAGGCCATGGCCGCCTACGCGGCAGGAGAGCCTATCCCCAACATTATCAATGTGGCGTTTGTGCCTGCTTTCGGCATGATGGGCGGGTCCGGCTCCACCATTGCCCTGATCATCGCCACTTTGCTGTTTGGCCGCAACAAGGCTACCCGGGCCATATGCAAGATGTCCGCGGCTCCGGGATGCTTTAACATCAATGAACCGGTTATTTTTGGCTACTCCATTGTCTACAATATTACCATGATCATTCCTTTTGTGCTGCTGCCGGCCATTGGCATCATCATCGGCTATGCTGCCACTGCCCTCAACTTTATGAATGAGTGCGTAGTCTACATTCCCTGGACCACACCCCCGCTGTTAAGCGGCTATCTTGCTACTGGCGGCGATTTCCGGGCCGTGCTTGTGCAGATTGTCATCATCGTCATCGGCGTGCTTTTGTACCTTCCTTTTGTCAAGATCAATGACAGAGTTTTAAGCAAAACCGTGTCAAATGATAGCGAATAACTTTTATTTTGTTTCTGTTTGTGGTATCTTTATATTATGATACCTATGATGTATGGAGGAGTTCTGATGAGTGAACTGATATTTTTCAAACCGTTTTTTAAACAGGTCCTGTGGGGCGGCCACAGGATGCGGGATGTCTACGATTATCCCATCCCGGGGGATGACACTGGGGAGGCCTGGGTCATCAGCGCCAACAGCCACGGGGCGAGCACGGTTCTTGGGGGAACTTATGACGGCCAGAGCCTGGCCAGCTTATGGGAAGATCACCGGGAATTATTCGGAGGCATGGAGGGGAAGGAGTTTCCTCTTCTGGTAAAGATCATTGATGCCAATGACCATCTAAGCATCCAGGTCCATCCGGATGACGAGTACGCGTTTGCCCACGAAAACGGCACCCAGGGAAAAACGGAGTGCTGGTACATACTGGACTGCGATGAGGACGCTGACATTATCATCGGCCATCACGCAAAATCCAGGGAGGAACTGAACCAGATGATCAGTCAGGGGCGGTGGGATGACCTTCTTGGAAAATTCCCAATCCAAAAGGGAGACTTTTTCTACATCCCCGCCGGAACCGTCCATGCCATCCGGAAGGGGACTTTGCTTCTGGAAGTGCAGCAGAACAGCGACACCACCTACCGCCTGTATGACTATGACCGTCTTGAGAACGGAAAGCCGCGGCAGCTCCATTTAAAGGAGAGCATGGAAGTGATCACCTGTCCTCACCAGTTCATGAATACTATGGGGGAGGTTGAGGATCATGGGGACTATGTGACCTGTACCCTGGTAAACGGACCGTTCTTTTCCGTGTCCAAATGGAACGTGAGAACTCATGTTTCCATCAGCCAGGATTATCCCTTTATGCTCATCGACGTTACAGCCGGAAGCGGCATGCTGGATGCCTGGCCTGTTAAAGCGGGGGCTCACCTTCTGGTTCCGTCAGATTTCGGTATGCTGAACTGTCAGGGAGAAATGGAACTGATCGTTACTCATGTGTAGCTAACTGTTAAAGATTATTTTATCACTGCCGTCAGGGGGCTGGCGGCAGACAGGAGGGAAAGCGTTATGTTATTTGGGGCATTGGAAGCAGGCGGCACAAAAATGGTGTGCGCCATTGGCAATGAGCAGGGGGAAATCCTTAAGCGGGTCTCCATTCCCACAGAGACGCCGGACATTACCATGCCAAAGCTGGCAGAGTTTTTCTCCGGCCAGGGCATTGGGGCCCTTGGAATCGGATGTTTTGGTCCCATTGACTTAAACCGGGATTCAGAAACCTACGGTTACATCACCACCACGCCGAAACTGCCATGGAAATATTTTGATATCTGCGGGTATTTCCGCAAAGCTCTTGACATTCCTGTGGGATTTGACACGGATGTCAACGGTTCCATGCTGGGGGAAGCCACCTGGGGCTGCGCCAAAGGGCTGGATTCTGCCATCTATATTACTGTGGGCACCGGAGTGGGCGTGGGAATCATGGCGGATGGAAAGCTTCTCCACGGCATGCTGCACCCGGAGGGTGGTCACATCCTTATGCCCGTCCGCTCTGACGATACCTACGAGGGAAAATGTCCTTACCACAAAACATGTCTGGAAGGTCTGGCCTCCGGTCCTGCTATCGAGGCCCGGTGGGGCGCGCCTGCCAAAGACCTGGCGGACCGGCCTGCGGTGTGGGATCTGGAGGCTTATTACCTGGCCCACGCTCTGGTTAATTATATTATGATCCTGTCTCCCCAGAAGATCATCCTGGGCGGCGGCGTGATGCATCAGACCCACCTTATGGGGCGGATTCGGGAGTATGTAAAGGAAATGATAGGCGGATATCTTGTGACAAAAGAACTGGAGGATCTGGACAACTATATCGTCCTTCCCTCTCTTGGGGATGACCAGGGGATTTTGGGGGCACTGAAGCTGGGGATGGAGGAGCTGGAGCGGCAGAAATAGGCAAGCATGTTGTTCGTCGGTTTTGGAAAAATACAAGAGGTGGCCGCCGCCACCTCTTGGTTGTTCCTTTTCTCAAGTTCTGTTTTTCATAATTTTAATAAAGTTTTGCGCAAATGTATATATGTACATGAGTAGACAAATACCCGCGCAAAATACATCCAAAACCTCATCAAGTTTTCCCATCTTATTCAAACAGTTCCTTCATCACTTTATCTACCAGAACATCATCAAATTTGGAACCTCTAAACTCTCGTTCATTCTGATAATGAGAGCTTTTTTTATTTTTATATACCCCTCTGGTTCTATTTTGATAACTTCGTAAATATCATCAATAGTACTCTGTTCTGATACATCTAAGCATCTGATTTCCTTACGAAAAATAGTGATTTGATCCCCTATTGATATGTCATATGATTCGCTTTGAAGCTTATTTTCATCAAATGGCTCTATCAATTTTGCTTCCTGAACTAATTTTCTAATTTCCTTATCAATTAAAACCATATGACTCTCCACATCTTTTCACCGTATCTCATTATTATAGCATATTTTTGTTGAAAAGTAATATTATCTATCAAATTCTTATATAATTTATTAATTTCTATAAAATAATAAAAGATACCCCTAAAATACCGATATCTGCCAAAAATCTCGATATTTCAGAGGCTAAATAAAAAAGCGGGTGATGGGAATCGAACCCACGTATCCAGCTTGGAAGGCTGGTGTTCTACCATTGAACTACACCCGCAGACGGAAGCGACAATCAATTATCTGTCACAACATTGGTTATTTTACATGCCGCGCCCGGGATTGTCAATACCTTTTCCAATATTTTTTAAAAAATTTCACGAAAACGGGCTATCCCGCGTTCAACTCCGGATCCGTCACCACCCTGTTCTTGCCGTGGCGCTTTCCGTAATACAGGTTATCGTCCGCATGGGTGATGGTGTGGTCGATGGTGTCGCCGCCCCGATGCAGCGCCACGCCGATGGTAAGGGAACAGCGTATGGCCTGTTCCCTGGCCTGAAAGGTAAAACCGCTTACCTCCTGCCGGATGGCCTCCGCGATCCGGCGGGCCAGTTCCATGTCCCCCCGGATAATCAGCAGCATCTCCTCGCCGCCCCAGCGGCAGGCATGGCCGTATTCCCCCACCTGCTCCCTTGCCATCCGGGCCACTTCCTTCAGCACATAGTCCCCGGCGTCATGGCCGTAGGTGTCATTGATTTTCTTGAAATCGTCAATATCGCACATGACCAGGCAGAAGGAGCTCCCTTCCCCGGGCCTGGCGGCACTCTCCAGAAATTGATGCATGCTGCGCCGGTTGTACAGTCCTGTCAGCGGGTCGATATTTGCCATGGCGTCCAATACGGCATTCTGCTTCTGAAGCTGGTTGGTGGCCGTCTGCATCTCCACCAGGAAGATGGCCGTCACCATGAACAGAAAGCTGAAATTGCAGAAGGTATTGAAAATATAAACTCCCAGTTCCGCCGCACCGGGAAGTTCCAGCCGGTACAGCGGACCCACATACCTGGACAACACTCTGCAGCTTACAAAGGAGGCAAAGGCCGCCAGTCCCAACAGGGTGGCAATGGTATATCTGCGCCTGCCCTCCAGCAGGGCATGGCACATATAATAGCCAAAGGGAACCAGGGCGATCACATACTGCGGAAATCCAAATCGCCAGCCGATGCAGAGCGTAGCGGCAAAGGAATGTATGATGATCTCCAGATAAGTGGAGTAAAATACCCCCCGCATATCCCTGCCCTGGCGAATCGCCAGAAGGCAGATCAAATAGAGGGCCACGCTGCCCATATTCAGGAACATCATGAGGTAAAGGCGGCAAACGCCGAAGAAAGCCACCAGACATATATGAACCATGGTAACGGCGCTGATGATCAGGCTGTACTTATACTTTTCCGATTCCGCTCCACGCTTCAATATATTTTTCAGGGGATCATAAAAATTCATAGGAACACGCTTTCCAACTTGGTTCACGATACAGCTTCTCTGTCAGATTGTAAATATAGTAAAAGTATATAGCATAATGCGGAATTTGTAAACCAAAACCTTGTCCCGGTATTTCGCCGCTAACCGTAATACCACTCCAGCAGAAGCTGCACCACCCGGTTGTAACTCAGCACTCCGTCGCTGACACCAAACGCTTTCAGACTGGTATCCCGCAGCACATCCGATACCTGGTCCACGGTCTGGATGTGTCTCTGATTGGAGCTTCCTTATCCTTACATCTGATTAGTGTTTCTTTCAGAAACG
>CAJUPQ010000020.1 GCA_910588505.1 uncultured Hungatella sp.
TTTCCAAGGAATTCCGGCTTTGTTAATCATTTCAAGTGTTGAAAACGGGATTATAGCATAGGAATAGTTTCATTTCCAGTGAAAATCAGAGCTCAATTCTTACGATTTTGGAACAAGTTTCTTACTGTCAGAGGGAAAAGACGTAAACTTTTCATCGACAGGATTCGACATGACCAAAATAAGGAAAAATTGGAAGGCATAACCATAGGTTGTGGGTTGGAGTGAAGGGCTATAGCATATATTGTGAATTTTACGATTTGGAAAAATTCTGAAAATTCAGGAAAATGGATTTTGGTTCAAATTTGTCGAATTATGCGCATGAATCTCCTTTTCAAAGGGAGAAGAATAGGGTATAGTTAAGACATTCAAATAGGAGAAGGAGAGGATTAAGATGAACGACAGAGAAATAATCGCCAGCCTGAAGGCCGAGAATGAACAACTGAAAAAGGACAATGAGATGCTGAAAAAGATCGTTGCGCAGATGCAGGTGACGCTGGACCGTCTGATCGTCCGGTTTGTTTCCGGCAATGACGGGATGGCGTAGCTGTTGGTGAAAATCGGGATGTCCGGGCCAGACTTTATAAAGGAGGGGGCTGCGGGCATCCCGTTTTTATATTATGCTTCTTTGGCGGAGGCCTCAGCCAGCAGGGCCTTCAGACGCTGGATCTCCTCCTTCAAAGTCTGTTTCTTTCTCAGCTCGTCCCAGATGGTGGCATGCATCCAACCGAGAGTCTCGTTCAATTTCTTGATCTCGGCATCCATCTCAATGACCTGCTGTGTCAGAGCGCCTACCAGTTTTCTCTGTTGATATAGCTTTTCGGGTGCTGTGATACGTTTGGCCAGAGTAGGAGCGGCCTCGATCATTTTGAGAGTGATAAGACGGTCCCGGGCTTCATAGCTGAGATTAGTAAAATCCCGCTGACTCATATCCAGGCGCGTCAGAGCTATGTCACAATGACGACAGAATGCGTTCTTAGGCAGCTGGAAGTATGCATAATAGCCGCATTTACTGCAATAGTAAACTGATAATTCTCTCATATTGTACCTCCATGAAGTATGTAATAAATACCCGATAATTTATAAACGCAAAAAATGCTGTTTTGTAACAAAATATATGGAAAGAACTGCCAAAATATTCCTATTTTGGCAGTTCTTGAACGGGTGATGTCTAAAGCTCTGTGATCTTGTGTCGATTACTGGATAACGCCGTTTACATCCACGGTCCACACAAACTCGCTTAAATCCTTGAAATCTCTAAAGCCGTCGCCAAGCTCCGGACGAACCGCGGACTTGGAGGAATTTGTGGCTTTCTGGATGGAGCCGGCTGTGCTCACCAGGTAACTCTTACCGTCAAAGGAAACCGGGGCATAGCGGAAGCTGGGGTCAGCCTGCTTACGGAGACCGTTTTCGTAGATCGCGTTGTCGCGGATCCCAGTGTAGCCCTGACCGCGCTTGTCGCCGTCTGTGTGGAAGAACCAGGTCTGGTTGATGCCTTCTTCATCGCTGAATATGGTCTGCTTTCCGGTCTTCATAACGCCGTCGGTCCCAAAGTAGTAGGTGGCAGTGGAGCCGTCCTCTAACGTTACGGTCTGAAGGCCTGTCTGCATTTCTCCTTTGTTGTTAAAGCCGTATCTGCCGGAGTTGATGAAAAAGATCTGGATGCCTTCCTGGGCGAAATATGGCTGGCCGTTTTTAAAGTAGAACTTATACAGCTCGTCCTCCTGGCTGACTCCCGGGATCCCCTGGATGGTTCTCCAGCCGGAAGCTCTCTTTCCGTCGCTGTCATAGTACTGATAGCCGGCTGCCGGAGACTGAACAGACACGGTATTCTCATCCGCCGTGTGGTCTTCTGCAGTTTCTGTCTTTGCGGTATCGGCATCGGCGGCAGCGTCCGCGGTATCAGCCGCAGCGGTTTCCGCGCTGCCTGCGGCATCAGCGGCAGCGTCCGCAGTATTGGCAGCGGCGGTTTCTGTGCTGCCTGCGGCATCAGCGGCAGCATTCACGGCATCATCAGCGGCAGTTTCCGTGCTGTTGGTAGCGTCTGTGTTGGCAGCGGAAGCCTCCTCGGGCATCTTAAACCAACCGGTCTGCATTTTGCCGTCCTTAAACGTATAGTAGTTTCCGTTGATGCGCTTGTCTATCTCATTTTGAACCATTTTTCCGTTAGAGTTGAAATAATACCAGGACGGCTCCTCGTCGTAGTTTTCGCTTTCCAGCTCTACCCAGCCTTTTTTCATAACGCCGTCGTCAGAGGTTCCGAAGTAGTAGGTGTCTCCCTCGATCTCCGCCAGCCCGGTGATCATGCGTCCGTCGCCGTCAAAGTAGTAGGTTTTATCACTAATGGTCCTGAATCTGGAAGTGGTGGCTTTGCCGTCGCTTCCATAATAGTACCAGTAGTACTCCGGTGAGTCGTCGTCCCAGTTGTCCTCATTAAGAACTTTTACCCACTGGTTGGCGACCCGCTTTCCCTCGGCATCTACATAGTACTCTTCGATCTGGCGGTTAAAGCTTAACTCGCCGTCCTCGTCCAGGTAATACCACTGTCCGTCATGCTTTTTCCAGGTGTCGGTTACACTGTAGCCGTCCTCGTCATAGAACATCCAGATCCCGTTCTCCTGTACCCAGCCAACAGTTTGAGCCATAGCCGGAGCGGTGAAGGAAGGGGTCAGGGCAGTCATTACGGCTGCGGTAGAAAGTGCTGCGGTCCATTTGATATGTTTCTTCATAAATTGATTCTCTCCTTTTTTGTGGTTGGTGAAAATCTGCATTTGCATTACTCCTGCATTATAGCGGATACAGGGGCCGGGGGAAAGTGCAGGTTAGTGGCAGAAATGGCAGGATTTAAAAAGGCTTTTATACCGCTGGTATTTGTGGTATACTTATGAAAATATATGCCATGGCACTTAAAATCAGGGAAAATGGCGCAAAATGCAGGGGTTTGGGGCCATGGGCTCCGATACAGGAGGCATAAAAAAGCCGGAAAATGTGGAATAATTTCAAGAAAAAGGAGAAAAAGCTGCTATGAAGATAAAGGTTTCTGATTATATTGCCCGGACATTGGTGCAGCGGGGAATTACCCAGGTGTTTACGGTCACCGGGGGAGGGGCCATGCATTTAAATGACGCTCTGGGCCATGAGAAAGGGCTCCACTGCCTGTACCAGCACCATGAACAGGCCTGTGCCATTGCGGCGGAGAGCTATGCCAGGATCCACAATAAGCTGGCGGTGGTGTGCGTGACCACAGGGCCGGGAGGGACCAACGCCATCACCGGGGTGGTGGGGGGATGGCTGGACTCTATTCCCATGGTGGTGCTTTCAGGCCAGGTGCGCTATGATACTACGGCCCGGTGGTCCGGGGTGGGGATACGGGCCATGGGCGACCAGGAATTTGACATTGTAAAGTCGATAAGCTGTATGACCAAGTACAGTGAGATGGTGATCGATCCTCTTCGGATCCGGTATTGTCTGGAAAAGGCGGTTTATCTGGCCACATCCGGCCGTCCCGGCCCTGTATGGCTGGACATCCCTGTCAATGTTCAGGGGGCCTATGTGGAGACGGGCGATATGGAGGGGTTTGACGTCCAGGCGTTTGAGTGCGGTCAGGAAGGGCAGGATCTGCCGGGAAAGGTCAGTGATCAGCAGGCAAAGGAGATCCTGGAAAGAATCGCGTCCGCGTCTCGTCCTGTGTTTAACGCGGGCAACGGCATACGGATCGCAGGCGCCTACGATGTGTTTAAGCGGGTGGTGGAAAAGCTGGGGATCCCTGTGGCTACAGGGTGGAACAGTCAGGACCTGATGGAGGATGAGGATCCTCTCTACGTGGGACGGGCAGGGGGAATGGGTGACCGGCCGGGAAACTTCGCGGTTCAGAACAGTGATCTGGTGTTTTCGGTTGGAAGCCGTCTCAGCATCCGCCAGGTTGGGTATAATTATGAAACGTGGGCAAGAGAAGCTTACACCATTATCAATGACATTGACAGAGAGGAATTAAAAAAGCCCAGCCTTCATGTGGACATGGCAGTCCATGCGGACGCGAAGGATCTTATGGAGGCTCTGGAGCGGGTCATGGATCAGGGGCTTGTGAAGATCCCGGTGTTTGACGGGGGAAAGGGTCTGGAGGGGATGACCTGGACAGAGACCTGCAGGATGTGGAAGGAGCGGTATCCGGTGGTACAGCCGAAGCATCTGGTGAGAGATGACACCAAGGCGGCCAATGTGTATGCGCTGGTGAAGGAGTTAAGTTCCAGACTGCCGGAGGGACGGATCACCGTGGTTGGCAACGGGTCTGCCTGCGTGGCAGGAGGACATGCCTATATAATAAAGAAGAAACAGCGTTTTATTACAAATTCTGCCATCGCCTCTATGGGGTATGATCTGCCGGCTGCCATAGGAGCTTCCATGGCAGAACCGGGAGAGGACATAATCCTTTTGACCGGGGACGGGAGTATTCAGATGAATCTGCAGGAGCTGCAGACCATCATCCATCACCGGATGCCCATCAAGATCTTCCTGATCAATAATGGAGGATATCATTCCATTCGGCAGACTCAGAAGAATTTTTTTGAAGAGCCTCTGGTGGGAATTGGAGTGGATAGTGGGGATTTAAGCTTCCCGTCTATGGAGAAGCTGGCGTGGGCCTACGGCTACCCTTATGTCAGCGCCCGCCACAATGGGGAGCTGGGAGATGCCCTGGAAAAGGCACTGGGGGCAGAGGGACCGGTGATCTGCGAGGTTTTCGTGACCACAGATCAGAATTTTGAGCCCAAGTCAGCAGCTAAGCGGCTGGAGGACGGAACCATGGTATCCCCGCCCCTGGAAGACCTGGCGCCGTTTTTGCCCCAGGAGGAGATGGACCGAAATATGATCATCGCCAGGATCTGACGGTTTGAGATGTAACAGCCAAGGAAGGAGAATGTGATGAATCTGGTAGTGACAGGCGCTACAAGTTTTCTGGGTACGGCCCTTATTCGGCAGCTGTTGACACAGGGGCATCAGGTGTATGGCGTGGTTCGCCCCGATTCCCCCAATTTATCGGCGATGACAGAGGCAGTAAGGGACAGAGCCGCGGTTTCCTGCCAGGGGCGGGAAGAGGGTTTCATGGGAGGGGGATGTGAGGACAGATTTCACATCCTGGAGATGGAGCTGGGCAGCCTGGATCAGATCTCCCAGGTGATAAAACATCCCTGTGACATGTTTTTTCACTTTGGCTGGGATGGCTCCGGAAG
This sequence comes from uncultured Hungatella sp., assembly GCA_910588505.1. Lineage (GTDB taxonomy): Bacteria > Bacillota > Clostridia > Lachnospirales > Lachnospiraceae > UBA3402. Next base: position 5,226 of record CAJUPQ010000020.1, read on the forward strand.
TCATAACCGGACAAAGACCGATGTGCAGCAGAAGAATGTGGAAGACGGCCTAAAGGCTCTGCGAGGAGCGAAAAGCCTTGGATGCCGGCGGTTTTTGTTCAGCGGTTCCCAGGCAGAGTATGGAGTGTGCCAGACCGTCATGAGGGAAGACATGGAGTGTCGTCCTGTGTCAGAGTACGGGAAAGCCAAGGTGGAATTCGGGAAAAGGGCAAGGGAGTTATGCAGGCTTTGGGCCAGGGATGAGGGCTTTGAGATGGAGTACATCCATACCCGCATTTTCAGTGTCTATGGGCCGGGAGATCACCCGTGGTCCCTGGTCAATACGTGTCTGGACACATTTTTAAAGGGCGGGGTTATGGAGCTGGGGGCCTGTACTCAGCAGTGGAACTACCTATATATAGAAGATCTGGTAAAGGGTCTGCTGGCTCTGGCATTTTCGGAGGAGCCTGGCCCGGACGAGACCGATTTTAGCGGGTCGGCCGCGGACTGCGGTATTTATAACCTGGCGGCTCCGGGGACATGGACCAGGCCTTTGCGGGAGTATGTGGAAATTATGCGCTGCCTTTGCGGGAACAGGGGAAGCTGTGTTTACGGAAAGCTGCCGCCTAACGCGGAGGGACCTGTCAACCTGATGCCAAGTATAGAAAAGATCCGGGCAAGAACCGGCTGGAAACCGGAAATATCATTTGAAGAGGGAATAAGGCGGATGCTTGATTTAAAGAATAAAGAGAATCAAAAAGGACGATGTATCCTGTGCGGGAAGGAACTGGACAAAACAGAACTAATGGAGCTTGAGGGCATGCCGGCTTCCGCCCAGGATATCCCGGACGAACATGAGGTGAAGGGGGACCGTGGGATAACGCTTCATCTCCACCAATGCCGCGGCTGCGGTTTGGTGCAGTTTGACTGCCAGCCTGTAGGGTATTATCGGGATGTGATCCGGTCCGGAGGGTACTCTACCACCATGGTGGAGTTAAGGACCAGACAGTATCGTCATCTCATAGATACCTATCATCTGGAGGGAAAGAAGTTTCTGGAGGTAGGGTGCGGAAGAGGAGAGTTTTTGAACGTGCTGACTAAATTTCCGGTAAAAGCCTATGGAGTGGAACACAGGCGGTCTTTGGTGGAGGCAGCTGTGGGGGACGGACTCTGCGTGGTCCGGGGATTTACGGAAAATGGGGATACGGTTCTGGGGGAACATGGACCTTATGATGTGTTTTTATCCTTTAATTTTTTGGAACACCAGCCTAATCCCGGGGTAATGCTGGACTGTATCAGGAATAATCTGGCGGGGGACGGCATGGGGCTTATTACAGTTCCAAGCCTGGAATATATTTTGAGGTATAACGGTTATTATGAGCTGCTTCGGGACCATATTGCTTACTATACCTTTGATACTTTGGAGACCCTTCTGGAACGTCACGGATTTCAGGTGCTGGAGAAGGAGATGGTCAACAGGGATACCTTGTCCGTGATCGTAAAGAAGCGGGAGCCGGAGGCGTGCCGGGGCAAAAGGACGGCGGCCGGAAGTCACCGGGAGGCAGAGCGAGACGTGATGTGCGGGCTCGCAGAGGAGACCTCTGCTGTGAACGGAACCATAACACCGGTGGATATCTCCGGGCTGACGACCAGCCTTAAGGATATCCGGCGGCAGATGGAGAACCTCTGCAGGCGGCTTAAGGAGGATGGGCGGTCTCTGGCCGTGTGGGGCGCCAGTCATCAGGGATTTACTCTGGCCGCGACTACGGATTTAAAGGGTCATGCCAGATATATTATTGACTCGGCGCCTTTTAAGCAGGGGCGGTTTGCTCCGGCCTCCCATCTTCCTATTGTGGCCCCGGACCATTGGATCGAGGATCCGGTTGATGTGATATTGATCATAGCCCCGGGCTACACAGAGGAGATCGCAGGCTCTATCCGGGAACGATTCGGTGACCAGGTGAGGATTATGGCTATGCGCAGTGATAAAGTGGAGGAATTATCGTGAAAGCATTTGTATTGAAAGAACCTGGAGTGGTGGGCTGGGCCCAGGCTCCGGAGCCAAAGCTGACGCCTTATGGGGCGATCATGGAGCCGGTGGCCATGGCCCCCTGTTCTTCGGATGTGCATACCGTGTTTGGAGGCGGTTCCAGGAAGGCGCCAAACCTGGTGTTGGGCCATGAGTGTGTGGCCCGAGTCGTGGAAGTGGGGGAGATGGTGGAGGATTTCAGACCCGGGGAGGTGGCGGCAGTGCCGGCGATCACTCCGGATTGGCGGGCAAGAGGGATTCAGGAGCATAATTTTAAGCACGCGTCTGCCCCGTTTTCCGGCCATCAGCTGGGAAGGAGCCAGCCAGGAGTATTTTCGGAGCGGTTCCTGGTCCCTGACGCGGATACCACGCTGGCAAAGATCCCCCAGGGGGTGTCCTTAGAGCAGGCTTTGATGTGCGTGGATGTGGTGACCACAGGATTTACGGGGGTGGAGAACGCGTCCATCAAGTTTGGGGATACTGTGGTGATCATGGGTATCGGACCTGTGGGACTGATGGCAGTGGCCGGAGCGGCCTTAAAGGGGGCGTCCCGGATTCTGGCGGTGGGAAGCCGGCCCGTGTGCGTGGAGCGGGCCCTGGAGATGGGGGCCAGCGAGGTCTTAAGCTACAAGGACAAAGACGTGACAGCCCAGGTTCTGGAGCGGACCGGCGGCGTGGGGGCGGACAGCGTGATCATCTGCGGAGGCGGGGATGAGGTGTTTGCCCAGGCGGTTGACATGGTGCGCTACGGCGTAGGCGTGGTGTCCAATATTAATTATTTTGGCGGCACTGGTTCTCTGCCCTTTCCCAAATTTTCCGGAGGCAGGGGCATGGCGGGCAAGACCATCCGCACGGAGCTGGCGGAAGGCGGCAGGGTTCGTATCGAGAGAATACTGGGTATGGTAGAATACGGGCGGATCCACCCGGAACGGCTGGTGACCCACTGCCTGAAGGGATTTGACAAGATCGAGGAAGCGCTGTATCTTATGAGGGATAAGCCAAAGGACCTGATCAAGGTTATGGTTACAATGGAGTAGAGAAAAGGATCCGGGCGCATGGAGGTTTACTATGAAGACAATCAGCATCGTAGTGCCTTGCTACAATGAAGAGGAAAATGTGGAGGCCCTGGCAGATGCCTTGAGAGAGATGTTTCAGACAAATCTGCCGGAGTATGGCTACGAGATTATTTTTATTGACAATGATTCTAAGGATAAGACCAGAGATATCATACGGAAGCTGGCAGAAGGGGATAAGGGGATCAAGGGCATTTTCAACGCCAAGAACTTCGGGCAGTTTAATTCCCCCTACTATGCCATGCTCCAGAGTACCGGGGACTGCACCGTGCTTATGGCCGCGGATTTTCAGGACCCGGTGGAGATGATCCCAAAGTATGTGAAAGAGTGGGAGGGCGGGTATAAGATCGTCATCGGCATCAAGAAGTCCAGCAAGGAAAACCCGGTGATGTACTGGCTTCGGGGCTGTTATTATAAGATGATCAAGCGGCTGTCTGACGTGGAACAGATCGAGCAGTTTACCGGGTTCGGCCTGTATGATAAGCGGTTTATCCAGGTGCTGCGGGATCTGGACGACCCTACGCCTTTTCTGCGGGGGATTGTAGCGGAACTGGGATTTCGGCGCAGGGAGATCCCCTATGAGCAGCCTAAACGCCGGGCCGGCAAGACCAGCAATAATTTTTACAAGCTTTTTGACGCGGCCATGTTGAGCGTTACCTCTTATACAAAGGTGGGACTGCGGCTGGCTACCATCTTTGGCAGCGTGTGCTGTGCCATCAGCATGGTGGTGGCAGTTATATATCTGGTGATGAAGCTGATGTATTGGGACCGGTTCGCGGCAGGTATGGCTCCGCTGCTGATCGGCATGTGCTTTTTGGGCTCGGTCCAGATCTTTTTTATCGGTTTGGTGGGAGAGTATATCCTGGCCATCAACAGCAGGGTCATGAGGCGTCCTCTGGTCATTGAGGAGGAGCGGATCAATTTTGAGGAGGAGCCGGCAGATGAAACATAATGTGGATGTGGTCCGCATCAGGGAAAATTCCATCCAGTTAAACGGCTGGGTCATCGGGAAAACGCCAGGGTCCCAGCCGGCCTTCTGGGTGGAGGATAAGGATCACCATCAGGTCCCGTTTCAATACGTTTCAACCAGGCGGGATGATGTGAGCCAGATCTATTACGGCCAGGTGTATGACCGGGATTTTGGGTTTGATATCCAGTTTCCCTATGAGCGGGGAAAGGATTATTATCTGGTGATCCAATGCGACAACAGAAAGACGCGGATAAAATATAATGAGATTTTGATCAAAAAAAGGGCCAGCGTGGCCCACAAGCGGATGCAGAAGATCAAGGATCTGATGAATATGGAGACGGTCCAGGTGGCCATGGATTTCTGGAAGGAAAACGGTCTGCGGGCGCTGTTTGTGAAATCGGTCCACAAGATCCAGGGGCTGGACAATGACTACGATTACGGGGAGTGGTACTCACTGACCAAACCCACCAAAGAGGAGTTAGAGCGGCAGAGGAGGGAGACGTGGGAGGACGGGCCGAAGTTTTCTATCGTCATGCCGCTATATAAGACTCCGGAGCGGTATCTGCGGGAGATGCTGGATTCCATCCAGGCCCAGACCTACAAAAACTGGGAGCTGTGCATGGCGGACGGAAGCCCGGAGGACGCCGGCGTATTTCGGACTGTAAAGAGGTATGTGGACAGGGATCCACGCATCCGGTATGAAAAGCTGGACAAAAACGGAGGGATCTCCTTTAACACCAATGCCGCCATTGCCATGGCCTGGGGAGATTATATTGTCTTGGCGGATCACGATGACGCCATGACGGAGAACGCTCTGTATGAGTGCGCGAAAGCGATCCGCGAACATCCGGAATGTCAAGTGTTCTATTCGGATGAGGATAAGATGGACATGGATGGGGGAGCGCTGTTTGACCCTCATTTTAAGCCGGATTTTAACCCGGACCTTTTGACCAGCGTAAATTATATCTGCCATCAGTTTGTGGTGAAGAAAGAGCTGGTGGATAAGGTGGGAGGGCTGCGAAAGGAGTTTGACGGAGCCCAGGACTATGATTTTATCTTCCGGTGTACGGAGGCGGCCAAAGGAGTCTGGCATATTCCCAAGGTGCTGTACCATTGGCGGTGCCATCAGGATTCTACGGCCAGCAATCCCCAGAGCAAGCTTTATGCCTTTGAGGCCGGTTCCAGAGCAATCATGGAGCATTACCGCCGGGTGGGGATCGAGGCCGAGAAGGTGGAGATGGGGGTGGATTACGGGATTTACCACACCATTTTCAAGATCCGGGACAACCCAAAGGTTTCCATTATCATCCCCAATAAAGACCATCACCTTGATCTGGATCTGTGTATGCGGGCCATACTTACCAGAGGAACTTACAAAAATGTGGAGTTTGTGGTGGTGGAGAATAACAGCGTAAAGAAGGAGACCTTTGCCTACTATGAGGCGATTCAGAAGGAGTTTCCCCAGGTGCGGGTGGTCACATGGGAGCGGGAGTTTAACTTTTCGGCCATCAATAATTTTGGAGTGAAATACGCGTCGGGAGAGTATCTTCTGTTCCTCAACAATGACACGGAGCTGATCGCGGAAAACTTTATTGAGGAGATGCTGGGCCTTTGCCAGAGGGAGGATGTGGGAGCTGTGGGAGCCAGGCTTTTGTACCAGGATGACACCATCCAGCACGCGGGGGTGGTGGTAGGCTTTGGGGGCATTGCGGGGCACACCTTTATCGGTCTTCACAAGGCGGAGAACAGTTATTTCCACAGGGCCATGTGTACACAGGATTACAGCGCGGTGACAGCTGCCTGCATGATGAGCAAAAAAGTGGTGTTTGACCAGGTAGGCGGCTTTACGGAGGAACTGGCAGTGGCTTTTAATGATATTGATTATTGCATGAAGGTCAGAAGCCTGGGAAAGCTGGTGGTGTATGCCCCCTACGCGGTTCTCTATCACTATGAGTCTAAGTCCCGGGGGCTGGAGGACACTCCGGAAAAGGTGGCGCGGTTTAACCGGGAGGTAGCTAAATTTGCCAGGAGATGGCCGGATATCTTAAGGGACGGCGACCCGTATTACAATCCGAACCTGACGTTGCGCAAGTCTAATTTTGCTCTGCGGGACCTGAAGAAGGAAGGGATCGGAGAACCCTATGAGCTGGATGGGGCTATCAGGGCATTGATGAATGAGTAGAGGGAGGAACTGTATATGACCGGACAGGCAGCAGTAACGGTTATCATTCCGAATTATAATGGCAGGGCCTTTTTGGAGCCTTGCCTGGAAGCGCTGGGAAGACAGATATGCCGGGAGTTTGAGATCCTGGTGGTGGACAACGGTTCCACGGACGACAGCGTGGGATGGCTGAAGGAGAGAGGGATTCCCGCCATCTGTCTGAAGGAGAACACAGGGTTTTCCGGGGCAGTCAATGTGGGCATCCTGCAGGCGAAGACCCCCTATGTACTCCTTTTAAACAATGACACAGAGCCGGAGCCGGAGTTTGTTGGAGAACTGTTAAGATCCATCCGGCGCTCTAAGAAGATCTTTGCCGTCAGCAGCAAGATGATACAGTTTTACAACCGGGATCTGATGGACGACGCGGGGGATATGTATTCTGTGGTGGGATGGGCTTACCAGAGGGGCGTGGGCCAGAGCAGCGCAGGCTACAACCGGCCCTGTCAGGTGTTCTCCGCCTGCGCCGGGGCAGCCATCTACCGGCGGAAGGTCTTTGAGACCATCGGGTATTTTGACGAGAAGCATTTTTGCTATCTGGAGGATATCGACGTGTGCTGGCGGGCCAAGATCTTTGGCTACCACAATCTGTACTGTCCCACAGCAGTGGTTTACCATGTGGGAAGCGGAACCAGCGGCTCCAAGTACAATGAGTTTAAGGTAAAGCTGGCGGCGCGGAATAATATTTATCTGAATTATAAAAATATGCCATGGCCTCAGCTTGGGCTCAACGCCCTTTTCCTGGCAGCGGGCATAGGGGTGAAGTACGGATTTTTTAAGGGGATTGGATTTGAGAAGGCATATGCCGAAGGGGTGAAGGAAGGCTTTGCCACCATGAGAAGCTGTCAGAAAGTGACCTTTAACCGGAAGCACCTTACCAACTATCTGGCGATCCAGTGGGAACTTTTGGCAGGGATGGCAGTGTATATCTGGGAGTTTTCCAGGCGAAAATTTCTCATAAAGGACCGTAATGCCTGATCGATACTGGCTGTATTGCTCAGGAAAGGAAAACATTTCTCATAATTTAAGAGAAATTTAATATTACCATCATGTTTTTCATGTATAATGTATGAGATATGGCAACACATTAATACTAAGGTGAAAAATCATGATAAAAAATAATCAGAAAAAGCTAAACGGCCTCCATGTGGTGCTGGACGGGATGATGATCGTTTTGTCCTACACCCTGGCATGGTTGTGTTTGTACCTGGGGAATCTGTGGTTTAACCCTGGTACGGGGATTTTGCCGCCTCAGGTTTATTTTGGCGTTTTGGTTCTCATTGTTCCGCTGTATCTGGTTTTGTATACGTTTTTCCAGCTGTACACGCCAAAGAGGGTACAGAGGCGCAGATATGAGTTTGCCAATATCTGCAAGGCCAACGTGGCCGGGCTTCTGATCATTTCCATGTTGTTTTTGCTGTTGAAAAAGAACCCTTATTTCCGTGAATTTTCCACAAGGATGCTGTTTTATTTTTTTGCTGTCAATGTTGTGGTGGAGACGGTGGAGCGGAATCTGATCCGTCAGATCCTTCATTCCATGCGGGGGAAGGGGTACAATCAGAAACATATCCTGCTTATCGGCTACAGCCGGGCGGCGGAGGGATTTATCGACAGAGTGCGGCAGAATGCGGAGTGGGGATACCAGATCTACGGGATCTTAGACGACCATGTTCCTGTGGGCAAGGAGTACCGAAAGGCCAAGATCCTTGGCAAGATCTCGGAGCTGGATTCAATCCTGGAGTTAAACCAGCTGGACGAGATCGCCATCACCCTGGGACTGAAAGAGTACGCCAGGCTGGAGGACATCGTGGCGTCCTGCGAGAAATCGGGGGTTCACACCAAGTTTATCCCGGACTACAACAATATGATCCCTACCAGGCCGTACACGGAGGATCTGGAGGGGCTTCCGGTCATAAACATCCGTCATGTTCCGCTGAACAGTCTGTTTAATAAGTCTGTCAAGCGGATGGTGGATATGTTTGGCGCGGTGGTGGCCGTTACATTATTTTCTCCGATCATGCTGGCTACGGCTGTGATCATCAAGCTGACGTCCCCGGGACCTTTGATCTACTGCCAGGAGCGGGTGGGGCTGCACAATCGGCCTTTTAAGATGTACAAGTTCCGCTCTATGGAAGTGCAGGCTCCGGCGGCGGAGAAAAGCAGGTGGACCACCCCAAATGATTCCCGGGTGACGCCGATCGGCCGGTTTATCCGAAAGACCAGCATAGACGAGATGCCCCAGCTGTTTAATGTGCTCATGGGGGATATGAGCCTGGTAGGTCCCAGGCCGGAGCGCCCGTTTTTTGTGGACAAGTTTAAGGAGGAGATCCCAAGATACATGATCAAGCACCAGGTTCGCCCCGGAATGACAGGGTGGGCCCAGGTCAACGGGTATCGGGGAGACACCTCCATCACCAAAAGAATTGAGCACGACTTATATTATATTGAAAACTGGACCCTGGGACTGGATTTTAAGATTCTATTCCTGACGTTTTTTAAAGGGTTTATCAATAAAAATGCCTACTGACAAAGGCATGGTAAGACGAGGTTATATGCATGGACTATGAGCACGATAATGAGTTTGGGCAAAGGGCTGACATGAGAAGGAGAGATCCTTCCATGAGGGACGGTATGCAGTATGGCCAGAGAGGCGATAAGCAGGGAAGACCTTCTCCTCCGGGGACAAGGCGTCTGGCGCCGGGCCGCGGCGGAAGCTCCCAGACGTACAGAAGAGAAGACGAAAGAGGAGCTCGCGGAGGGGCTGAGAACACCGAAAGAGTGGTGATGCCGCCAGGAGTCACAGGGCGGGTGTACCCGCCGCAGCCACAGAACGGACGGGTGAGAGCGGCCAGACAGGAGACGGCGGCCGGACTTGACCAGGGCAGTGTCAGAGCGTCTGCCGCGGGACGGTCCCAGGGGGCAAGGGCTGCAGTTGCAGGGGGAGAGGCCAGGGCCCAGAGAGGGATGCCAGGCGCCGGCGGCAGAAGGGCGGGGACCACGCCTCCACCGGGGGAGAATGTAAGAGGAAAGGTGGCTCAGGCCAAGATCCAGAAGGCGAAGCAGAAAAAATTCAGGCGCCGGGTCATTACCATGATTATAGCCGAGTGTTTTGCCCTGCTGTTTATTTTTACGTATGGTTATTTTGCCAGGCGGCTTACTATGATCCAGAGGGAAGAGTTTGATCCTCAGGAGGTAGGGAATAATGAGATTTCCCTTGATACCATCAAGAAGATGAAGGGATACCGAATGATTGCCGTTTTCGGCGTGGACAGCCGCGACAGCAACGTGGGTGCGGGATGTCAATCGGATGTTATCATTATCTGCTGTATTAATGAGGATACCGGAGAGATCAAGCTGGCTTCTGTGTACAGGGATACGTATCTGAATATTAATGATGAGGGTTCCTATAGAAAGATCAACGCCGCCTATACAAACGGAGGCCCACAGCAGGCGCTGAAGGCCCTCAATAAGAACCTGGATCTGAATATTACGGAGTATATCACCTTCAGCTGGAAGGCGGTCGCTGAGGGGATCAATATCTTAGGCGGCGTGGATGTGGAGATCACCAAGTCCGAGTTTAAATTTATCAATGGGTTTATCACGGAGACAGTGAAGGCTACGAACATTGGTTCCCACCAGCTGAAAGGGCCGGGGATGCAGCACTTAGACGGCGTGCAAGCTGTGGCCTACGGGCGTCTGCGTCTTATGGATACGGATTATGCCAGGACTGAGCGGCAGAGAAAGATCATCGAACTGGCTTTTGCTAAGGCGAAGCAGGCCGATTACTCTGTGCTGAACAATATTTTAGTAGTAGTTTTGCCAAATGTGAGCACCAACATTACCTTTGCTGATATGACCACCATGGCTCTTGGCATCACGAAATATCATATCGGCGAAACTGCCGGTTTCCCCTTTGCCAAGGGAAATGTGAATATACCGAAAAAGGGAGACTGCGTGATCCCCCAGACCCTGGAATCCAATGTAAAACAGCTTCACACGTTTTTGTTTGGGGATGAGGATTATGAGACCACGGAGCAGGTTAAGCAGATCAGCAGCAAGATCGCCGCGGACAGCGGTATGTACAAGGAGGGGACGCCTTTTAAGGGGAGCGCTCTCAGCACCGACGGCTATGTGCCTGATGAGACCACGAAAGCGGCTGTGAAGGAAAAGGAGACTACGGCGGAGGCCAATGAGGACGACGACAATGAGGACGATCTTTCACTTCCGTGGGAGACGGATTCTAATGGCAATATCATCGGGTTCCAGCCAGGAGAGACAGATGAGAACGGGGATCTGATCGACGCGCCCATCGATGACTGGCCTGAGGAGGAACCAGGTTACCCTAATGCCAATAATCCTGGAATCAACAGACCGGTTCAGCCGGGTGAAACTAACGGTCCGGGCGGTACAGGCAATAGCACCCCAGGCGGAAATGATGTGGGGCCGGGAGGAGTAAGCGGCCCGGACGGACCTGCCTCACAGCAGCCGGGCGCAGGCAACGGCGATGGAACCGGGCCGGGTACAAGTGTGGATCCGGGAGGAAACAGCAATACTCCGATGACGCCTGGAGGCAATGGAGACGGCACAGTGACGCCGGGTGACAGAGGAGTTATCAGCCCGGGCGACAGCGATCCCAGAGGAGGCGGGAACGCCACGACGGAAGTGGGGCCGGGGATGGTTACCCCTAATAATAACAACAACCAGGGACCGGCCGGTCCTGCCGGAGCGAATGCCAATGAGGTTTCAGGGATCCAGGAGCCGGGACAGCGATAAAGATGAGGAACTAAAACGAATGCTGCTTTGCATGAAAACCGTGCAGAGCAGCATTTTTCCCTTTCACATTTTTATTATAATTCCGTCACATTTCCGTCACAAACCATTGATATAGTATGGTCATAAACAAAACAGAGAATCATTAGGAAAGGGGATTATCATATGTACGAAGATAACAGAAGTGAAGGGTTTGACGGCAATGGAAGTCCTGATAACCATAGAGCAGAGGAAACAACACCTAATTTTGTCATGAGGGATACTCCTTCTTCGGGGGTCTCTCAGCCAAGGGACGGTTATGGACAGCAGCCCTACAGCCCTATGAACCAGAACAGTCAGCCGGGAGCCTATGGCGGCAATCCCGGTCAGATGGATAACCGCCAGCCGTTTGGAGGATTTCAGAATCAGCAGAACCAGGCAGCGACAGGGTATCAGATGGCAAACGGACAGAACGGCCCTGATTCCGGAGCGGATAACAGCAGGAAGAAGTCCGGTAAACATCGGGGCATGGCTTCTAAAGTGGCAGGTATCACGGCGGCAGCTCTTCTCTTTGGAGTGGTATCCGGCGGGACTATGGTGGGGGTCAACAAGATCGCGGATTCTTTTAAGGCAGAACCAACCTACCCGCAGGTAAGCCAGGCGGAGACACAGGCTCCCGTCACGTCGGCGGAGACAATGCCCAGCACATCATCCGCGTTTCCGTCAGTGGGCAACGCGGTGGCCATGGATGTGTCTGCCATAGTGGAAAATGCCATGCCGTCCATTGTAGCTATTAACAATACCACGGTTTATCAGAGCAATGCCTGGTTTGGCCTGCCCCAGACGTACGAGGTGCCAAGCAGCGGTTCCGGTATTATTGTGGGGCAGAATGACGAGGAGCTCCTTATTGTGACCAACAACCATGTGGTGGAGGATACCACCAGCATGTCCGTGGTATTTATTGATAATACTTCGGTCAGCGCGGCGATCAAAGGCACGGACGCGGATCTGGATCTGGCGGTTATTGCGGTTTCTCTGAAAGATATTCCGGCGGAGACTCTGGGAAAGATCAGCGTCGCTACCCTGGGCAACTCAGACGAGCTGAAGATGGGACAGGGAGTGATCGCTATAGGCAATGCCCTGGGACACGGGCAGTCTGTAACCGTGGGATACATCAGCGCTCTGGACCGGGAAGTGACGACTGATGGCTCAACCACCAGAAATCTTCTACAGACTGACGCGGCCATTAATCCGGGCAACAGCGGCGGCGCGCTTTTAAATATGAAGGGAGAAGTTATCGGCATCAACGCGGCAAAGTATTCATCCACAGACGTGGAGGGAGTTGGGTACGCCATTCCGATCTCTAAAGTGGAGGATATCATCAGTTCCCTTATGACCAAGAGGACCAGAGGCGAAGTGGTAGCGGAAGGCAAGGAAGGCTATCTAGGGATCCAGGGCTTTACGGTTGAGGACAGCATGGTGAAGCAGCTGGGGATGCCGTCAGGAATCTTTGTATCCGGGATTATCGAAGGCGGCGCGGCTTCTAAGACGGATCTGCGGGAAAAGGATATTATCACGAAATTTGACGATCAGACCGTAAGGACAATGGCTAGTTTGCAGCAGCTGCTGAAATACTACCAGGAAGGAGAAACAGTAAATATGACTGTGCAGTCTCTGGAAAATGGGGAGTATGTTGAGCGGACTGTGGAGATTACTTTGGGAGGGAGGAATACGTTGGGGGATGAGAACGCTGCCGGTGGACAGACGGGGACTCCGTGAAAAGTGATCATGAACGCGGAAAAAAGTTGATATATTGTTGAGTGAGCATTGGCGGGGATTATCGTGAGGCCAGTCAGAGAAGGAGCGATGTCCCGTCCGGGTTCAGATATGCCAAGCATTCCTTCCCTCCCTGGCATCACGACTACCTCGCCTTTTGCTCACTCAATTATATATCAAATTTCAGGTTCTGGACTTGTACTGGAGCCTGAAATTTATTATAATGTCCACATAGGCAATGAGCAGTGCGAAAAAAGATAAACAAAAAGCTGCGTTGCGTTGGCACGTAAGCAGCTTTTTGTTTATCTTTTTTCATAGGGCGAAGCCTGTGAGCGAGATGGAGCGGAGCGGAATCGAGCGCCCCCCACACATAAAAGAATAGGAGACTCAAACCTTGGAAGAAAAAGACACAACCCAAACCCCACCCAACCCCCCGGAAGACGAATACGAGAAAATCTGTTACATCTGTCGCCGTCCGGAGAGCAAAGCTGGATCCATGATACAGATGCCGGGCAATATGAACCTCTGTCACGACTGTATGCAAAAAGCATTTGACGCCGTGACCAAAAGCGGCATGGATCTGTCTCAGATCCAAAACATGCCGTACATGAACATGAACCTAAACGATTTTGCCAATATGAAACTGCCCAATACAGAGATCCCACAGAAAAAGCGGATCAAGAAGAAATCCGCCCAAGCCCCTGCTCCATCCTTTAACATAAAAGACATCCCTGCTCCTCACAAGATAAAGAGCAGTCTGGATGAATATGTCATCGGTCAGGAGCAGGCTAAGAAGGTCATGGCGGTGGCTGTCTACAATCACTACAAGCGGGTATTTTACAAAGACTCTCCGGAGGCTCCGGGGGAGGAGGATATCCGCATAGAAAAATCCAACATCCTTATGATTGGCCCAACGGGAAGCGGGAAGACCTATCTGGTGAAGACTTTGGCCCGCCTTCTTGACGTGCCGCTGGCCATTGCGGACGCCACGGCCCTGACCGAGGCAGGGTATATTGGCGATGACATCGAGAGCGTGGTATCCAAACTTCTGGCTGCGGCGGACAATGATGTGGAAAAAGCCGAACGGGGAATCATTTTTATTGATGAGATCGATAAGATCGCCAAAAAGAAAAGTACCAACACCAGGGATGTCAGCGGAGAGTCTGTGCAGCAGGAGCTGTTAAAGCTTTTAGAAGGAAGCGTGGTGGAGGTGCCTGTGGGGTCTAACCAGAAAAACGCGCTCACACCTATGGCTACAGTCAACACGGACAACATCCTTTTTATCTGCGGCGGAGCGTTTCCGGATCTGGAAGATATTATCAAACAGCGGCTGAATAAGACTTCATCCATTGGATTTAAGGCGGAGCTGAAAGATAAGTATGACGATGATCCGGATATCTTAAGTCATGTAGTCAACAAGGATCTGCGTACCTTTGGCATGATCCCCGAATTTTTGGGGCGTCTTCCTGTGGTGGTCACTTTGCAGAAGCTGACCTCTCCCATGCTGGTGGAGATCTTGAAACGTCCGAAAAATGCCATTGTAAAACAGTATATCAAGCTGTTGGCTTTGGATGAGGTAAAACTGGTGTTTGAGGAGGAGGCTCTGGAATGGATCGCCCGGGAGGCACTGGAAAGGGAGACGGGGGCCAGAGCGCTCCGGGCTATTATGGAGGAATTTATGCTTGATATCATGTTTGAAGTTCCAAAAGATCCCGGCATCGGAACCGTGGTCATCACCAGGGGATACCTGGAAAAAAACGGCGGACCGCGGATTGAGATGCGGGGATAAGGGCAGGTTACAGCATGGACTCTGCCCTCTAATCACGAAGAGAAAGAAACGAGTCATACAGATCCAGAGTGCCGTAGCCCCACTCCCGGTTAGGGTATGTGTAGTTTGGATTTCGGTTTGCACCCCGGATAAGCGTAGCCTTTACAAGGTCGCTGCCAATGGTGGGATAAGCTCCTGTGGGATACTGCTTTGAGTAGATATTAGCCACAGCCCCCGCCACATGGGCGGCAGCTACTGAGGAGCCGGTCATGCGGATCATGGGATAGACGCCGGGGACAGACGAGATTCCTGGACCGTACACATCCACCCCGGGGGCTGCCAGGTCCGGCTTTGTGCGCCCGTCCCGGGTGTAGCCTCTGCTGGAGTGGATAAAAAGGCTTCCGTCCATATGGTTGTAGGTGCTGACTGTTATGGGGAACTCCGAGTTTCCCGGAGCTACGATGGTGGTGTAAGGGTCTGCCTGGAGGAAATACGTGTCCGGAGATACGAACCCTTCAATAGGAAGCCACATATGGTAGATACCGGAAAACGTGATGGTGGGGTAGACCCGGATCCTCCATATGCCCGGAGTGGGGGCGATAAAACGTAGCAGAGCAAGATAGCTGCTCTGAAATCCTAACGTGGTGGCATAGGAGACGGAGATGGTGGTGGGCTCCAGGGAAAAGCTGATGGTGGTTTCTTTGTTGAGACTTAAGGGGATTCTCTGGACAGCCTCCCCTGCAGGGGAGACAAAGCCCACAGTGTAGATTTCCGGGGAGTTGGCCCACAGCTCGATGGCGAATCCCTTTTCCCCCTCCCCCACCCGCAGTTCCACCTCGTTATAATCCGAATACCCTCCTGCAGGTCCGTTTACCTGTCCAAGGTGGTGGTGGCGGAGCCCGGCCTCATTGCCGGCGGGGCATACGGCGGCAACGCCCATAAAGGCTCGGAGGCTGTTTAAGACCTCTCCCACCGGGGCCGCGCCGCTGTGGCCCCCATGGTTGGTGCCAAGGCCCAGGCAGATGACCAGAGGCATGCGGTGGCGGCGGGCCAGAAGCGCTAAGTAGGTAATCCCCATCATGATATCATTGCTCTGATAGGCATCCGCGTTATCCGGTATCATGTAATACTGCCGCAGGTATTGTTTGGCAGGCTTAAGTTTTACCACACCCAGATGGCATAAAGGGGCGGCCCCCACAAAGCTCATGGAAGCCTCATATCTGCCGGCGGCGATTCCTGCCAGAAAGGTTCCGTGGCCGTTTGGATCTGTGGCCGGGACCATGTCAAGAGGGGCGTCGCTTTCCAAGGCTTTGTCGATATCCTGGGCAGTATATTCTTTTCCGTAAAGGAACGGAAACAGGAAAGGGCGGTTGCCTGTCAGCTCGAACCCTCCGTTTTCGGCAGTCTGATCCCACATCCCCAGGATTCTGGTTGTTCCGTCAAGGTTGCGGAACAGGGGATTTTGGTAATCGATCCCTGTGTCAATAAGCCCTACGATAACTCCTTCGCCATTGGAACCTAAAGCAGGATGGCGGAACGTGGGGATGATCCCGGAGGCCTCCATGCTGGTGGTGTCCATCAAGCCAAAGAGCGCCGGGATAGATTCATAGGAGTGGTTGGGCACGCTTAACGGCAGCGCCTCGCTTAAGGGGACGTGATACACAACATAGGATTCATTGACATAACTAATACAGTCAGTCCCCAGAGTGTCAGCCAGTTCCTCCAGGGAGGCGGCGTTGTGGCGGTAGATAAAGTCGGCGTAGTCCTGGCCGGCTACATTGGCGGTGCAGTCGCTCATAGCTGAGATCCTGAAAAGGGTTTTCTTTATTATATGCAGAAAATGAATGAGAACCTACTGGACGGAAAAAGATAATCATAGTACAATAAACTAACGGAATAAAGAAAGGAGTTTCATTATGGGGTTTTTACTATTGATTCTTACAATCCTGCTGATCGATCTGGGGATAAAGTCTGTTATTGAGGAAGGCGATCCGGCCAGATTTCCAAGGGAGCTGGAGGGGACGGGGGGCCTTGTTATGCTTCACAAAAAGCATAACGACGGATTGCCCATGGGGGCGTTCAGAGATAAGCCGGAGTTCGTTAAAAATGTGCCGCTTATGGTGTTGTCCGCCGTGGCGGGTATCTTTTTCTGGCTGTATCCAAAGAAAGGCCACCTGGCGGAAAAGCTGGGGACCAGTCTGGTTTTGGGCGGAGGCTTAAGCAACGTGTACGACCGGGTGAAGAGAGGCTTTGTGGTAGATTATTTCAGCATTCAGTATAGAAAGTTAAAGAAAGTTGTATTTAATGTAGGGGATATCTGTATTTTTGCCGGGGCATTGATCCTGCTGGCCGCGGAGATCATGGGTAACAGTTCAGGTAGGTCTGCGCGTTCACCGCGCTGACCGTACGAAAACATAATGGTAGCAGGCATCCGGCCCCATCGCGAAGCGATTTTCATGGCCGGATGTGTAACAGTTCAAGGGCTATCTGAACTGTTGCGATTATGGAAACCATAAAAGAGCGGTAGACGGCTGGATAATTGACAAACCAGCCGTTATCAGGTACAATAGCACCTAAAAAATAAATATATAAGGAGTGATCTTTTTGGATTCGAGTGACGTCATACAGTTGCTTGTGTTAGTTATGTTATTGGCATTATCCGCATTTTTTTCATCATCGGAAACAGCTCTTACCACGGTAAACAAAATAAGGGTCCGGACTCTGGCAGAATCCGGAGTGGAGCGGGCGGTGGTCCTGTCAAAGGTGATCGAGCAGCAGAGTAAGATGTTAAGCGCGATCTTGATCGGCAATAATATCGTCAACCTGTCGGCATCATCCCTGCTTACGACCTTGACCATAAAGGTTTTTGGAAATAAGGCGATCGGAATAGCCACCGGCGTTCTGACCCTGCTGATCCTGGTTTTTGGGGAGATCACCCCCAAGACGTTGTCCACCATCTCGGCTGAGACCATGGCATTGAGGAGCGCCGGGATCATATACGGACTGATGTGGATCCTTACTCCGGTTATCGCGGTGGTCAACAAGCTTTCACTGGGCGTGCTGATGCTCATGAAGGTGGATCCCAATAAAAGACAGGAGATGATCACAGAGGATGAGCTGCGCACCATCGTGGAGGTGAGCCATGAGGAGGGCGTTATTGAGACCGAAGAGAAAAAGATGATTAACAATGTGTTTGATTTTGGGGATTCCCTGGCCAAGGATATCATGGTACCCAGGATCGACATGACCTTTGTTGATGTGGAAGCCACTTACGAGGAACTGCTTGACATTTTCAGAAAAGAAAAATACACCCGTATCCCGGTTTATGAGAATAATACGGATAATGTGATCGGCGTTATCAACGTAAAAGATCTTCTTTTGATTGATGACCACAAAGAGTTTCATATCCGCGAACATATGCGAAAACCCCTGTTTACCTATGAGTACAAGAAGACTGCGGAGCTTATGGTGGAGATGCGGGGGACGTTTAAAAATATTGTTATCGTCCTGGATGAATACGGCGCCACGGCAGGGCTTATTACGCTGGAAGACATGCTGGAGGAGATCGTGGGAGAACTTCGGGATGAATTTGATGAGGATGAGGAGGAGAGCTTGGTTGAGACAGAGCCGGGGATCTACTGTGTGGCGGGAGGCATGAAGCTGAATGATATCAATGACCGCCTGGGACTGGAGCTGGAGTCAGAGGATTATGATTCTGTGGGAGGCCTTATTATTGGCCTTTTGGATCATCTTCCCGACGAGGGCGAGGAAGTATGCGACAAGGGGATCCGCTTTGTGGTGGAGACTGTAGATAAGAATCGGATTGATAAGATACGCATGATTTTACCTGCCCGTGAATCGGAGGAGGACAAGGAACCTGCCGCCGCGGTCTAGAGTTTTCATTCTGACTAAACCGCGGCCATGACCTTAACTGGATACGCCTCCGATGATCCCGCTCCCTGTGCAGAACGCTAGGGTGGTAAGGAGCTGGGTGGTGTCGGCTGTAAGCCCCTTGTTGATGACAAAGGATACGGCCAGCAGTACCAGAAAGTAGGAGAGGCCTGCAGAGAGGCCGCAGAAAAATCTCTGCTTTCTGAGACCTTTGCCCATGAGAAATCCGGCGAGAGCACAGGAGAGAAGGTAGATGGCATTTACTGCCATTTTTACCTGCGATTCCTTTAACCGGAATTTGTAAAGGACAAAAGAAGTAATGACCAGCAAAATACCAGACAACAGATAGGAAAATAACAGGGAGCGAAGCAATACCCTGGGAGTGGATGATGTCTCCATGGGAACTCCTTAATTTTTTCTTGGTTACACTATATTCGGGAACTGACTTAAATATGTACAAGAGTTCCAACGGGAGAAGTAAGAGATGGAGATGGAGAAGCAGGAGCAGGAGCAAGCGAAAGGAATCAGGATCCGCACGCTGAACTATATTATGATCGTGTCAGCGGCCGTGTTGTATGTGATATTGATCTACGCCACATTTCAGGTTTCCGTCAGATATGAGCGGCTGATTGCGGCCACGGAAGATTATATCAGCAGTGAGAAAGACGGAGTGCTGTTAAGAGAGGGATCAGATTATCTGACAGAACAGGCCAGGCTTTATGTGGTGACACAGGAGCCAAAGTATATGGAGGCGTATTTTACAGAGAAGAATGTGACAAAGCGAAGGGAGCGCGCGCTGGAAGGCCTGCAGAGATACGAGAACAGCAATGCGGCCTATGATTTTCTTCAGAAAGCCCTGGACCACTCTAACTGTCTGATAGAGACGGAAGTATACGCGATGAGTCTTGTTGCCCGCTGTCAGGACGAGACGCATATGCCGCTTCCCCAGGAGATTTTGGATGTGGTATTTCTGGAAGAAGATGAAAAGCTTGACTTTGCGGGGAGGGTCGAGAAGGCTCAGAGCCTTGTGTTTTCTTCTGACTACCGGGATACGAAAGATATGATTGATTGCCATACCAATAATTTCCTCAATGCTATCGTGACCTGGACCAGAGGAAGGCAGACAGAGAGCGCTAAGGCGTTGAAAACCATAATCCAGAGGCAGAGATTGTGCTTTAGTATCTTTTTTGTTATAAGCGCAATTACATTTATCTTGATAATCACGTTGATTGTAAAGCCTCTGCTCGGTTTTGTAACATGTATAAAAGAGGAGAAAAGACTGGAGATTGGGGGAGCCCGGGAGTTTCGATATCTGGCATCGACCTACAATGAGTTGTTTGAGTCCAACATGGCCAATGCCAGGCGGCTGCGGCGCAAGGCGGAGATGGATCCTCTTACCGGAGTGCTTAACCGGGGAGCTTTTGAAAATATGAGGACAAAATTAGAAGAGGCGCCAGGGCCTTTGGCTTTGATGATCATTGATGTAGACAGATTTAAAGAGGTTAATGATACATATGGCCATGAGGTGGGGGATAAAGTCCTTAAGAAGGTGGCTGACGTGATCAAAAATACGTTCCGCTCACAGGACTGCGTGGCCAGGATCGGCGGGGATGAGTTTGTGGTGATCCTGGCAGGCGGCATGGAGAAGATAAAGCCTGTGATCAGGATGAAGGCGGATTCTATGAACGAAAAGCTGGCTTTTCCGGAAGACGGGCTGCCAAGGATATCTCTGAGCATCGGCGTGGCGCTTTCTCCCCACGGGTTTAGCCAGGAGCTTTACGGTATGGCAGATGACGCCCTGTACCGAGTAAAAGCCCATGGACGGTGCGGATACTGCTTCTATGACGACGGTATTTGCAATGAGAATGATTGAAGTTCTTGCAGGATTGCGGGAGTTGTGCTATAGTTTATAGAAGCGCCTAGAGGAACACAAAGGACGCATTTTAGAGATGGAGGAAAGCAAACCATGAAAAAAGTAAAGACTTTAAGCAATAATACGCTGAAGAGCACCATGAAGAACGGCGGCTGTGGCGAGTGCCAGACTTCCTGCCAGTCCGCGTGCAAGACTTCCTGTACAGTGGGAAATCAGAGCTGCGAGAACAGCAACCGGTAAGATCTTTACTCCCAGGAAGCAGACATTCAGGCATACCTTATGGGACAGCGTCCGCCCTATCCCCAGAAAGGATATGGTTTAAGGTATGCCCTTTGGGTATGCCCCTACGGTCCCAGGGATTGTAGGGGTACTTTCTGTATTGGACGGAATTTGATCATGAAGGAGAATAACAGTGATTCATCAGTATAAAAATAATGGGTATGATATCATTATGGACATTAACAGCGGCGCGGTCCATGTAGCGGAGGATGTAGTATATGACGCTGTGGCCTGCCTGGCGGAGCAGATGCCGGATATGGAAAGGCCGGGGCCTATCCCGGAGCAGTTAAAGCAGGAAGTGAGGACCAGGCTTTTTGATACCTACAAATCCCAGGATATTGAGGACGCACTGTCAGACATACAGGAGCTAATCGATAAAGAGGAACTGTTTACCAAGGACGTGTATAAGGATTACGTCATTGATTTTAAAAACAGGAAAACCGTGGTAAAGGCCTTGTGCCTGCACATTGCCCATGACTGCAACCTGGCCTGCCAGTACTGTTTTGCGGAAGAAGGGGAGTACCACGGACGCCGGGCTCTCATGAGTTTTGAGGTGGGGAAAAAGGCCCTGGATTTCCTTATAGCTAATTCAGGAGGGAGAAGAAATCTGGAGGTGGATTTTTTCGGCGGGGAGCCTCTGATGAACTGGGAAGTGGTAAAACAGTTGGTGGAGTACGGCCGCGCCCAGGAAAAGCTCCATGATAAACATTTTCGCTTTACCCTGACCACCAACGGCGTTCTTTTGAATGATGAGGTTATGGAGTTCTGCAACCGGGAGATGGGCAATGTGGTCTTAAGCCTGGACGGGCGGAAGGAAGTCAATGACAGGATGCGGCCTTTTAGAAAAGGAGCCGGAAGCTATGACCTGATCGTTCCCAAGTTTCAGAAGTTTGCCGACAGCAGGAATCAGACCAACTATTATGTGAGAGGCACTTTTACCAGGAACAATCTGGACTTTTCCCGGGATGTGCTGCACTTTGCGGATCTGGGCTTTAAGCAGATGTCCATAGAGCCTGTGGTGGCCTCCCCGGATGAGCCGTACGCCATCAGAGAGGAGGATCTTCCTCAGATTCTGGAGGAATATGACAAACTGGCTGTGGAGTATGTGAAGCGTCAGAAAGAAGGGAGAGGTTTTAATTTCTTCCACTTTATGATCGATCTAAACCAGGGTCCCTGCGTTGCCAAGCGGCTGTCTGGCTGCGGTTCCGGGACAGAGTATCTGGCGGTTACTCCGTGGGGCGACTTGTATCCCTGCCATCAGTTTGTGGGGCAGGAGGAGTTTCTTCTGGGCAATGTGGATGAGGGGATCAAAAACACCAGAGTCAGGGATGAGTTTAAGCTGTGCAATGTCTATGCCAAAGAGAAATGCAGGGACTGCTTCGCGAGATTTTACTGTAGCGGCGGCTGCGCGGCCAACTCCTACAATTTCCACGGTTCTATCACCGATGCCTATGACATTGGGTGCGAGATGGAGAAAAAGCGGGTTGAGTGTTCTATCATGATAAAAGCAGCTCTGGCTTAAGCAGGTGAATAATAAAACAAAGGAGATAAATGTTATGAAAAGCAGTAAAGGAAAGGGGATTCTGGGCCTTTTGGCAATTTTGCTGTGCATTGGCCTGTTCGGGTATTTCGGCTATGATACCATGGATGATATCAAGCTGGGACTGGACCTGGAAGGCGGCGTCAGCATCACGTATCAGGCTAAGGACCAGGACCCTTCGGCGGAGGATATGTCTGACACCGTGTACAAGCTTCAGCAGAGAGTGCAGGGGTACAGCACTGAGGCGGAGGTGTACCAGGAGGGTAGCAACCGCATAAATATTGATATTCCCGGTGAATCGGATGCCAACCGCATTTTGTCGGAGCTGGGAAAACCAGGCTCTTTGTCTTTCATGGACGAGCAGGGCAATGTGATCCTGACCGGCGACCAGGTGGCCAGCGCCAAGGCCGGAATTATGGATAAAAACGGAATTAGAGAGAATATCGTCAGCCTGACTTTGACTGCCGAGGGAAGCCAGAAGTTTGCCGAGGCGACTCAGGCCAATATCGGCAAGGTGATCTATATTATTTATGACAACACGGTTGAGTCCGCGCCCATGGTCAACACTGCCATTACCGGCGGCGAGTGCTATATTGAGGGGATGCGGGATTATGAGGAGGCAGAGAATCTGGCGGCAACCATCCGCATCGGCTCCCTGTCCCTGGAGCTGGAAGAGCTGCGCTCTAATGTGGTGGGAGCCAAGTTAGGGCAGGAGGCGATATCTACCAGCCTTCAGGCGGCGGCTATTGGATTTCTCATCGTCGTTTTGTTTATGATCGGGGTGTACCGGATTCCGGGACTGGCCTCTGCCTTGGCATTGTGTTTGTATGTAGGGCTGGAGCTGATTCTCCTGTCCGCGTTTGAGGTGACTTTGACGCTGCCGGGTATCGCCGGCATCATCCTGTCCATCGGTATGGCGGTGGATGCCAATGTCATTATCTTTACCCGCATTAAGGAAGAGATCGGTGTGGGCAAGACGGTGAAGTCTGCGATCAAGACGGGATTTTCTAAGGCTTTGTCAGCGATTATTGACGGCAACGTGACTACGCTTATCGCGGCGGTTGTGCTGTTTTGGAGAGGTTCCGGAACAGTGAAAGGGTTTGCCTCCACCTTGGCTATCGGTATTATCCTGTCTATGTTCACGGCTTTGTTTGTGACAAAGGGAGCGCTGTACGCCCTGTACGCAGCAGGATTTCAGGACGCGAAATTTTATGGCGTCAGGAAGGATGTCAAGGTTACGGATTTTCTGGGAAAAAGGAAGGTATTTTTTGCGATTTCCCTGGCAGCCATTGTGGCTGGCTGGGTGTTTATGGGAGTAAGCGCCTCCTCCGGAAAGGGAGCTCTCAACTATGGCATGGATTTTAAGGGCGGCACTTCTACCAATGTGACTTTTAATGAAGATATGAGCCTGGAGGATATCTCTTCCAAGGTGGTTCCTGTAGTTGAGCGGATTACCGGGGATTCGGAGGTTCAGACCCAGAAGGTGGCAGGAACCACGGAGGTGATTATTAAGACCAAGACCTTGAACGTTGATCAGAGGCAGGCTCTCAACGACGCTATGGTGGAGCAGTTCGGCGTTGACGCGGACAAGATCACGGCTGAGAGCATCTCTGGAGCGGTCAGCGACGAGATGAAACAGGACGCTGTGGTTGCGGTGGCTATTGCCACGGTCTGCATGCTCATCTACATCTGGTTCCGGTTTAAGGATATCCGGTTTGCGGCCAGCGCGGTTTTGGCTCTGGTTCATGATGTGCTGGTGGTTCTCACCTGCTACGCAGTGGCAAGATGGTCTGTGGGTTCTACGTTTATCGCCTGTATGCTGACCATTGTGGGGTATTCCATCAATGCCACCATCGTTATTTTTGACCGTATCCGGGAGAATCTGCAGACAAAGAGCCACAAGGAGGATCTGGCGGCTTTAGTGAACCGCAGCATTTCGGAGACATTTACCAGAAGCATCAACACGTCAGTGACTACGTTTATCATGGTGCTTGCGCTGTTTATTCTGGGAGTTTCCTCTATCCGTGAGTTTGCATTGCCGCTTATGGCCGGCATCATCTTCGGAGGGTATTCTTCCATCTGCGTCACAGGGGCGCTGTGGTATGTGCTGACCATGAAGAAAAAGGAAGTTAAGGCAGAGTAATGATGGAATACAAGATTATTGCCACCGATGGGCGGGCCAAACGGGCCCAGGTGAAGACGGTCCACGGGACCATACAGACGCCGGTGTTTATGAACGTGGGGACAGTGGGCGCCATCAAGGGGGCAGTCTCTACGGACGATCTGCGAAGCATCGGGACCCAGGTGGAGCTGTCCAACACCTACCATCTTCACGTGCGCACCGGGGACAGGCTGATCAGGGAGTTTGGGGGGCTTCACCGGTTTATGAACTGGGACAGGCCCATCCTCACGGACTCCGGCGGATTTCAGGTGTTTTCCCTGGCGGGCATGAGGAAGATCAAGGAGGAGGGAGTGTATTTTAACTCCCATATTGACGGCCGGAAGATTTTCATGGGGCCTGAGGAGAGTATGCAGATTCAGTCCAACTTAGGCTCCACCATGGCCATGGCCCTTGATGAGTGTCCGCCTCACCCGGCCACCAGGGAGTATATGCAGAATTCCGTGGACCGGACCACCAGGTGGCTTTTGCGCTGCAAGCGGGAGATGGAGCGGCTCAACGGGCTGGAGGACACCATTAACAGACAGCAGCTTTTGTTTGGGATCAACCAGGGGGGAACCTTTGAGGATATCCGCATTGCCCACGCAAAGACCATCGCGGATATGAATTTGGACGGGTATGCCCTGGGAGGCCTGGCGGTGGGGGAGAGCCACGGGGAGATGTACCGGATCCTGGATGAGACGGTTCCGTTTTTGCCTAAGGATAAACCTACTTACCTGATGGGGGTGGGCACGCCGGCAAATATTCTGGAGTCCGTGGAACGGGGAGTGGATTTTTTTGACTGTGTGTACCCGTCCAGAAACGGGCGCCACGGCCATGTGTACACCAACCAGGGAAAGCTGAATCTGTTTAATCAGAAGTATGAGCTGGATCCCCGTCCCATTGAGGAGGGGTGTGATTGTCCGGCCTGCCGGTCCTACAGCCGGGCGTACATCCGGCATCTTTTAAAGGCCAAGGAGATGCTGGGCATGAGATTATGTGTCTTGCATAATTTGTATTTTTATAATAAAATGATGGAAGAGATTCGCGACGCAATCGAAGAGCACCGCTATGGCCAGTACAAGGCAGCAAAGCTTGCCGGCATGGCAGGCGGACAAAATTAAAGAGAAAAACCGGATTTTACGCGCGAGGCGGTGAAAAACCGGGTAAGGAGGATTTATAGCTATGGGTGGAGTTGGATTCTGGGTGGTCTATGCCGCGTTTTTGATCGGACTTATGTATTTTGTGGCAATCCGTCCGCAGAACAAGGAGAAGAAACGTGTGGCGGAGTTGATGGAGAGTATTGCTGTGGGCGATACGATCCTGACTTCCAGCGGGTTTTACGGCGTTGTCATTGACATGACGGACGACACGGTGATTATTGAGTTCGGGAATAATAAGAATTGCCGGATTCCGATGCAGAAGAGCGCCATCGTGCAGGTGGAGAAGCCGGAGTAAGGTTGTGGGAAAATCCCCCCGTTTTTCAGGTGCGGCCTGGGGCGGGGGGTTTTGTTATGGGTGGATGGTGGTGAAAATTAAAGGAGTTGGAGAGTTGGGCAAGACGCTCACCGGACTGACGAAACCTGGCTTTATGGACATGTGAGTCAATATAATTTTAACAGAAAGGGTATATTAATATGATTCGGAATCTGGTGTTTGATATGGGGAACGTGCTGGTGTACTATGATTCACTGCGGGCGGTGAGGAATTTTGTGAAGGATGAGGACCAGGTTCAGGCGGTGAACACGTCGGTGTTTGTGTCACCGGAGTGGCTGATGCTGGATATGGGGGTGATTTCGGAGGATGAGGCCTTAAGAAGGATGCAGAGCAGACTGAAGACGGACGGTGAGAGGGAGGCTGCAGGGCTCTGCCTGGGACACTGGCATGAATATTGTATGTGGCCTGTGCCAGGGATGGAGGAACTGGTTACATACCTGAAAGGGGAGGGGTATGGGCTGTACCTGTGCTCCAACGCGTCTTTGCGCATGCTTAAGTGCTATGAGGATGTGATTCCGGGAATCAGGCTTTTTGACGGGGTGTTGTTTTCGGCGGAGGTGAAGTGCGTGAAGCCTCAGAAGGAGATGTATAACCATCTGTTTGAGCGGTTTGGGCTGAGGCCGGAGGAGTGCTTTTTTATTGACGACCAGCCTCTGAATATTGAGGGCAGCAGGGCCTGCGGGATGGACGGATACTGTTTTGACGACGGGGACGTGGAAAAGCTTAGGAAGGTGATTGGGAGGCTGCGGTAGGTCTGTGGGTTTACTGCGCCGATCGTTCAAAGGCGTCGTGGCAGCCCTAAAAAATATTTGCAAGGGGGAGATGGCTATGGATACAGATCGCGGGGGAAAGACTCAGTCAAAGTCCATTGTAAAAGAAACCTTTCAGATGGCATGGCCTGCGGTTCTGGAGTCGTTTTTTGTAGCTCTGGCAGGCATGATTGATTCTCTGATGGTAAGTTCCATCGGAGCGTATGCGGTTGCGGCGGTGGGACTGACAACCCAGCCTAAATTTATCGGACTGGCCATGTTTGTGGCCACCAATGTGGCGGTTTCTGCAATCGTGGCCCGCAGAAAGGGTCAAAATGACAGGGACGGGGCTAACCGGACACTGGCGGCGGCCCTGGTGTTCGTGGTTCTGGCCGGGATTGTGGTCAGCTTTCTCTGCGTGGCCCTGGCGGACCCTATTATCCGCCTGTGCGGGTCCAATGAGGATACCCATGACAGCGCAGTGGCTTATTTCCGGATTATTATGGGAGGCATGATGTTCAATATCGTGTCTTTGGTTATCAACGCGGCCCAGAGGGGAGCAGGGCGGACCAAGATCGCCATGAAAACCAATGTGACGGCCAATGTGCTGAATATGATCGGGAATTATCTGCTGATCGGAGGGAATTTTGGATTTCCGGCTCTGGGGATTTACGGGGCGGCGCTGGCTACGGTGTTCGGCACTGTGGTGGCCTGCGGCATGAGCATTGCCTCTATTCTGCAGAAGGACAGTTTTGTCAGCATTCCCTATATGATGGCAAGGAAGATTCGGTTTAAGATGTCGGCGCTTAAAGGTATTTTCCAGATTGGCTCCAATATTTTTCTGGAGCAGATTCTTTTGCGGGTGGGATTTATGGCTGTGGCGGTTATGGCTGCCAAGATGGGGACCGACGCGTTTGCGGCCCATCAGGTGGGGATGAATGTGATGAGCCTTTCCTTCTCTTTTGGGGACGGCATGCAGGTGGCGGCTGTGGCCCTTATCGGGCGGAGCTTAGGGGAAGAAAAGCCGGAGCTGGCAAAGGTGTACGGCGGCATCTGCCAGAAGATGGGACTGGTGATTTCCATGGTGCTGGCGGTGTGTTATCTTCTTGGGGGAGAATTTTTGTTCAGCCTGTATTTTAAGGAGGCGCATATTATCGCCATAGGCGTGGAGATCATGCGGGTGATCGTGGTGATCGTGCTTTTGCAGATCTCCCAGGTTATCTATATGGGGTGTCTGCGGGGGGCCGGGGATGTGCTGTTTACCACCATTGCCTCCACCTTCAGCGTTACCTTTGTGCGGACGATCTGTTCTTACGGCCTGTGCTATATGGCGGGGCTGGGGTTGATCGGAATCTGGTTCGGGGTGGTGTGCGACCAGTTGTGCAGGTTTTTGCTTACGCGGTGGAGATTTAAGTCCGGGGCGTGGACAAAGGTGAAGATTTAAGTTGGGAAATAAAAAAAGAAACGAGCAGACTTTTCCGGTCCGAAGACTTTACTCAGTAGAAGAACCCATTTCTTTTATCTATATCATATGCTAATCAGTTTCATTTGTCAATAAAAAATGCTTAGTTAACAGAATAGATGTTGTTAAAAACCGGATGCGGAACAGATCGGTATTGGAATTTTAGGGTACATGGACCAGATTTATAATTCTGCTTTTAAAGTGGTCGAATTCGACCACTTTATTCTTAATATGGCGGAACAAACCAAATTGACTGAATGAAAAGTGATATACCAATATGACGTTTAAATACGATTTAGATTGGAGAGGGACCATGAAAACATACAGAATCAAAGAGTTTGCAAGAAACGTAGGGGTGACGGAGAAGACGCTGCGCCATTATGAGAAATTTAAGATCGTGGAGCCCTCCGTGGATGAAGCCAACGGATACCGCAGCTACAATTTCCGGGACGCGGAGCGGATTCTGGTTTCAAAGCGTTTCAGCAGCATGGAGTTTTCGGTGAAAGAGACGTCCAAGCTGAAGTCCTAACAGAGGGTTTGTACAGCAAGGAAAAGAATGGTGGTTTATCCACCATGTGAGGAACACGGAGTTTGTCAGAGACAGGGAATCCCTTGATATTGTCCGTCAAATGATGGACGCCCTTCCCTGCTCCGTGAAAATGATGCCGATTCCCGAAAAGATGACAGCGGACAGGGAAATTATCTGGGGAATGGCCATAGAACCCCGCTACGGCACAGCCCTGGGGATTGATTTCAGGCCTCCTATGGTGAAGATTCCGGCAGGGACCTGCTATTATTACCCCGCCGTGATTTCCGGAAGAAAAGAGCGGACTCTGGAAGGCGGGCAGGATGTTCCGGGGATTTGGATGAAGATTCGGAGGGAGTTGGAGGAGAGCCGTTTTTCTGTGGCAGCACAGCCCTATGTGATCGGGAGCATTGACACCTTTTCAGGGGAACAGAGGGAAAAACATTTTTTGTTCTGCGTGCCTGTTAAGGGTTGACCTTGCCCTTGGGGCAGGGTTTATACTTTTCCTGTTAAGAAAATGACAAGGAGAGGTTGTTATGAGAAAGAGAACTTTATGTTGTATGGCGCTGGCTGCGGCAGTGGCTTTGGGCGGCTGTCAGTCCGGGACACAGCAGGCGGGACAGACCCAGGCGGCCGCAGAAACAGAGACGGAACGTGTTTCCCAGAGTGAGACCAGCCAACAGGAGGAAACCTCCGGCGGCCAGGAGGACGGTTCGGGGGCGGCAGGGTACAAGGAAGGCGTGTATACTGCCCAGGCAAAGGGAAACAACGGGGACGTGAAGGTGGAAGTGGAATTTTCCCCTGACGCCATTGTAAAGGTGACGGTGACAGACCATCAGGAGACGCCGGGCCTGTCAGACCCGGCCATTGAGAAGATTCCCCAGAGGATTGTGGACGGACAGACCCTGAACGTGGATGCGGTTTCCGGCGCGACCAACACATCCAACGCGATTCTGGAAGCTGTGGCAGACTGTGTGACCCAGGCCGGCGGCGACGCAGAAGGGTTAAAGGCCAAGGAGGCCCAGTCCAATACGGCGGTGGAGGAGATGGACGCTGACGTGGTGGTCGTGGGAGGAGGCGCTTCCGGCTCCGGAGCGGCGCTTGCGGCGGCCGGAAAAGGGGCAAAGGTGGTTCTGCTGGAAAAGGCGGCCGGGGTATCCGGCGCGGGGACCATGGCTGGGGTTATGTTTGCGGACCACAGCTCTCTGCAGAAAGAGGCAGGGAAAGAAGTGGATACCCAGTGGCTGTATGATCAGTATATTACGGATTCAAACTACAATGCCAACGCGGCGCTGGTGACAAAGGTAATCTCAGAATCCTCCGCCACAGTGGAGTGGCTGATGGAAAACGGCGTAAGGCTGACCCTTCTGGATGCAGGCTACGGCGCCCAGTACAACCACAAGGGCATGCCGACCACTGCCCACGGCTATGCGGACGGCGGAAGCGCGGCCATCCAGACCCTTCATCAGCGGATAGAGGAGCTGGGAGGCCAGGTGCTCTATGAGACTCCCGGGGAGGAGCTGCTTTTTGACGCCCAGGGCAAGGTGGCCGGTGTGGCGGCAAGGAAAGCCGACGGGACTACCCTGAACATCCACGCCAAGTCAGTAATCCTGGCAACCGGCGGTTTTGGAGGCAATAAAGAAATGATGGAAGAATACTTCGGGGGAAAGGCAGGAACCGGACTTGTGGGAACCGCCACAGGGGACGGCCTTAAGATGGCATGGTCCGCGGGAGCGGCAGAGCACGGCAGCCATGTGGCCCAGTGGTTCGGCATGAAGTACGACGGCGCCAAGAGCAAGGAGATGCCAAACGGCACAGGCAGTCTGACGGAACTGGTGCGCAACCCTCTGCTGTTTGTGGACAAGTACGGAAACCGGTTCGGCAATGAAGAGGAGGCCTATGAGAGCGCGGCTCTGGGCACCATGATGTATAACCTGCCGGATGCCAAGATGTATATTGTCCTGGACCAGGGCATTGTGGATGATGTGGCCGAAAAAGGCCTGGCAGATGTATTTGTGGACAGATGGGCCCATTTCTACGGCCAGGGCGTAAGCTATGTGGAGAATGGAAAGACCGTGGATTTGGATGCCAGCACGGAAAATCTGCGGACCCCCAGGGATTACACGGAGGCTCTGGAGGAGGCCGTGGCAGCAGGATTGGCTTACAAGGCGGATTCCATTGAGGAGCTGGAGCAGACACTGGGAATGGACCATCTGACAGAGACGGTAAATACATACAATCAACTGTGCGCGGACCAAAATGACACCCAGTATCACAAGGACGCTCATTTCCTGTATGCGGTGGATGAGGGGCCGTACTATGTTGTGGAGACAGCCCTTCGATGCCTGGGAACGCTGGGCGGCGTTAAGATCAATGAACAAATGCAGGCTGTGGATGAGGCGAATAAGCCCATTGACAATCTGTATGTGGTAGGAGCCGACGCAGGCGGCATGTACGGAAACAGCTACGTGATGTTTGAGGGCGGCACGCTGGGATTTGCGTATATCTCCGGGAGAGTTGCGGGGGAGAACGCTGCGGACCATGCAGCGGGGCAGTAAATGGATTGAGGAGTGATAAGGGGCTGGTTGCGCTGAAGATTTACAAAATCTTAGTGCAACAGCCCCTTATTGGTTTCAGGCATAATGGAACCGGGACAGATAATAATTAACAATAGTAACTGATTTCGCCAAAGTGCGAATACCAATGTTTATTCTCCAAATATATTCTATTTGAAATGCGGACAATGTGTACTGTTTAATGGCATATTTTGCAGGGAACGTATCCCAAGGCTCCAAGATCGACAGAATCATCGCTGTAGCCCATGATTTTTTCATTGTGAAGCCTCCTTGTATAATATGTATTAGAATGTGTTATTTTCTCTTATTTGTCAGATCGTCGAAATCATCGGAATAAATCAGAATGGGTTCCGGTACGGTACTACTCCAAATATCCGTCACTGTGACGATAGATCAATAACCAATCTGTTGTTACATGGCATTCTCTGAATCCAGCGTAATTACCAGTTAGATTGTGGTCTTTATTGTTCATCATTTATATTCACACTTTCCTTTTATTTGAATCTGTCAATAATCTTCCTGCTGTTTATTATACGGAAAATCCCGAAAAAATCAAGAAACCCCTCTGCTTTTCTTCCATTTCCATCCCCCATCCCGCTCCATAACACCAAGTTATACCAAAAATTCCAAATAACTTTAGATTAATTTTGCAAGGATTCTTGAAATATCTCCTCAAATGATATATGATGGAGAGAAACAGTTGAAGAACGACAAAAAGGGAGAGAAAAAGGACATGGATTGCAGGATTGTTACTATCCCGGGAGACGGCATCGGGCCGGAGATCGTGAGGGAAGCGCGCAAAGTTCTTGACAAAACAGGACAGGTATTCGGACATAAGTTTCACTACACAGAGATCCTCATGGGCGGGTGTTCCATTGACGCCTGGGGGGTTCCGCTGACAGAAGAGGCCCTTGAGACCGCAAGGAAAAGCGACGCCGTGCTCCTGGGAGCCGTTGGAGGGGACGTGGGAAACTCCCGCTGGTATGACGTGGCTCCCAATCTGCGGCCGGAGGCAGGACTCCTTGCCATCCGAAAAGGCCTTAATCTTTTTGCCAATATCCGTCCGGCCTACTTATACAGGGAGCTGGCAGAGGCCTGTCCCCTGAAAAAAGAGATCATCGGAGACGGATTTGACATGGTCATCATGAGGGAACTGACCGGCGGCCTGTACTTTGGCGAACGCCATACCAGCCAGGTAGACGGAGTCATGACCGCTGTGGACACCCTTACATACAACGAAAACGAAATCCGCAGGATTGCGGTCAAAGCCTTTGACATCGCCATGAAGAGAAGGAAAAAAGTCACAAGCGTAGACAAGGCCAATGTGCTGGATTCCTCCAGGCTGTGGAGAAAAGTTGTGGAGGAAGTGGCAAAAGACTACCCGGATGTGGAGTTAAGCCACATGCTGGTGGACAACTGCGCCATGCAGTTGGTGATGAATCCCGGCCAGTTCGACGTGATTCTTACAGAGAACATGTTCGGAGACATTTTGTCCGACGAAGCCAGCATGATCACCGGGTCCATTGGCATGCTGTCCTCCGCCAGCCTTAACGAGACCAAATTTGGCCTGTACGAGCCCAGCCACGGCTCCGCGCCGGACATTGCCGGCAAAGACATTGCCAACCCCATTGCCACCATCCTGTCAGCGGCCATGATGCTTCGGTACTCCTTTGACCTGGACAAAGAGGCGGCTGCCATCGAAACATCCGTGCAGAAGGTATTAACCGAAGGATACCGCACAACCGATATTTACGCCAAAGGCTGCAAAAAGGTGGGGACTGCAGAGATGGGAGATATGATCGCAGGAAACATAAGCAGTTTATAGAGCAGAAGATACACAAAAGACACACCCAAAAGAAGGACGCAGGCATAAAAGCGGAAACCGCCGTGTACACATGCCGACCAACACAAGGAGGGAATCATCATGAGAAGTGATAACGCAAAATCAGGGATGCAGCAGGCGCCGGCCCGCTCCCTTTTCCGCGCCCTGGGACTGACAGAAGAAGAACTGGCAAGGCCGCTTGTAGGCGTGGTCAGCTCTTACAATGAGATCGTTCCGGGCCATATGAATCTGGACAAAATCGTAGAAGCCGTAAAACAGGGTGTCTCCATGGCAGGGGGAACCCCCATCGTGTTCCCGGCCATCGCCGTGTGCGACGGCATCGCCATGGGACACGAAGGCATGAAATACTCCCTGGTCACCAGGGACCTGATCGCCGACTCCACCGAATGCATGGCCATAGCCCACCAGTTTGACGCCCTTGTCATGGTTCCAAACTGTGACAAAAACGTGCCAGGACTTCTGATGGCAGCGGCCCGCCTCAATATCCCCACCGTATTTGTAAGCGGCGGCCCCATGCTGGCAGGCCGGGTAAAAGGCGAAAAGAGAAGTCTCTCCAGCATGTTCGAGGCTGTAGGCTCTTACGCGGCCGGGACCATGACCGCAGAAGACGTG
Organism: uncultured Hungatella sp.; assembly: GCA_910588505.1. Classification (GTDB taxonomy): domain Bacteria; phylum Bacillota; class Clostridia; order Lachnospirales; family Lachnospiraceae; genus UBA3402. Next base: position 38,794 of record CAJUPQ010000020.1, read on the forward strand.
GAGGAATTTGAGTGCAAAGTCTGTCCCACCTGCGGTTCCTGCTCCGGCATGTACACAGCCAACAGCATGAACTGCCTCACAGAAGTTCTGGGCATGGGACTTCCGGGCAACGGCACCATTCCCGCCGTGTACTCCGAGAGAATCCGCCTGGCCAAAAAGGCGGGCATGGCAGTAATGGACATGTTAAAAAGAAACATCTGCCCCAAAGACATTATGACAAAAGAGGCCTTCACTAATGCCCTGACCATGGACATGGCCCTTGGGTGCAGCACCAACAGCATGCTCCATCTTCCGGCCATTGCCCATGAGGCAGGGGTGGACTTAAATGTGGACATTGCCAATGACATCAGCGCAAAGACACCGAACCTGTGCCACCTTGCCCCTGCAGGCCCCACCTACATGGAGGACTTAAACGAGGCAGGCGGCATCTACGCGGTGATGAACGAGATTGCAAAGCTGGGGCTTCTGAATCTGGACTGCATGACCGTCACCGGCAAGACGGTGGGGGAGAACATAAAAGGATGTGTCAATAAGAATCCCAAGGTAATCCGCCCGGTGGAGAATCCTTACTCAAAGACCGGAGGAATCGCCGTTCTGCGGGGCAACTTAGCCCCGGATTCCTGCGTGGTGAAGCGGTCCGCAGTCGTTCCCGAGATGTTAAAGCACCAGGGACCGGCCAGAGTCTTTGACTGCGAGGAGGATGCCATTTCCGCGATTAAAGGCGGGAAAATCGTGGCAGGCGACGTGGTGGTTATCCGCTATGAGGGGCCAAAGGGCGGCCCGGGCATGAGAGAGATGTTAAATCCCACCTCCGCCATTGCGGGAATGGGTCTGGGAGCCTCTGTGGCCCTGATTACCGACGGGCGGTTCAGCGGCGCGTCCAGAGGAGCATCCATCGGCCATGTTTGTCCGGAGGCGGCTGCCGGAGGACCCATCGGCCTGGTGGAAGAGGGGGATATGATCTCCATTGACATCAATGCCAACACCATCAACATGGAGGTGTCTGAGGAAGAGCTGGCAAGGCGGCGGGCAAACTGGACGCCTAAGACCAGGGAGGTCTCCGGGTATCTGAAGCGGTATCGGAGGCTGGTGACCAGCGCGGACAAAGGCGCGGTTCTTGAAGACTGATAGATAAACGGAACAGTTCAGACAGGTCTGCGCGTTTACCGCGCTGACCGTGGGAAAGCGTAATGGCAGCAGGCATCCGGCCCATCGCCAAAGGCGGTTCTAATTGGCCGGATGTGTAACAGTTCAAGGGTTATTTGAACTGTTACAGATAAACGGAACAGTAAGGAGAAAAGACCTATGCAGATTTTGACTGGAGCGGAGATTGTAGTGGAATGCCTGAAAGAACAGGGCGTGGATACGGTGTTCGGGTATCCTGGAGGTTCCATTCTGAATATTTACGACGCTTTATATAAACATCAGGACGAGATCACCCATATTCTCACTTCCCACGAGCAGGGCGCGGCCCATGCGGCGGACGGGTACGCCAGGGCCACGGGAAAAGTGGGCGTGTGCCTTGCCACGTCAGGTCCCGGAGCCACTAACCTGGTGACCGGAATCGCCACAGCCTATATGGACTCCATTCCCGTGGTGGCCATAACCTGCAACGTGGGCGTAAGCCTTCTTGGAAGAGACAGCTTCCAGGAGATCGATATAGCCGGGGTGACCATGCCCATTACCAAGTACAATTTCATCGTAAAAGACATTACCAAGCTGGCTTCGGTGATCCGCCGCGCCTTTGTCATCGCCAAGTCCGGCCGTCCGGGCCCGGTGCTGGTGGACATCACAAAAGACGTGACCGCCAATTCCTATGACTACGAGTATCAGGCTCCGGAGACGGTGGAAAGGCAGACTGACACCATTGAGGACGAGGACATTGAGCTGGCTCTGATGATGATTAAAAACGCCGAAAAGCCCTTTATCCTGGTAGGCGGCGGAGCCAATCTGGCCGACGCGGCAGACGAGGTGCGGATTTTTGCCGGAAAGGTCCACGGGCCTGTGGGGGACACCCTTATGGGCAAGGGGGCGTTTGACGGCACCCATGAGCTGTACACCGGCATGGTGGGCATGCACGGCACCAAGGCGTCCAACTTCGGCATCACGGAATGCGATCTGCTGATCGTGGTAGGAGCCAGATTCAGCGACCGTGTCACCGGCAATACCGCCAAATTTGCCAAAAACGCCAGGATTCTCCAGTTGGACATTGACCCGGCAGAGATAAACAAGAACATCCGGACCGACGCCAGCGTGATCGGCGATTTGAAAGTCATTTTAAGAAAGATCAACGCCCGTCTGGACCCTCAGAATCATGACGAGTGGATCAACCACATCGAAAGGCTCAAAGACATGTACCCCTTAAGCTACAACAAAGACGTGCTTACAGGGCCGGCTGTGGTGGAAGCCATCTATGAGGCCACCCAGGGGGACGCCATCATCGTAACCGAGGTGGGCCAGCATCAAATGTGGGCAGCCCAGTATTACAAATATAAAAATTCCCGCACCCTTCTCACCTCCGGCGGCCTGGGCACTATGGGATACGGCCTGGGAGCGGCCATCGGGGCCAAGATGGGGCAAAAAGACAAAAAAGTGTTCAACATTGCCGGGGACGGGTGTTTCCGCATGAACATGAACGAGATCGCCACAGCCACCAGGTACAACATCCCGGTGATTCAGGTGGTGGTAAACAACCACGTGCTGGGAATGGTCCGTCAGTGGCAGACCCTGTTCTACGGCAAGCGGTATTCACATACCATATTGAATGACCATGTGGATTTTGTGAAGGTGGCTGAGGCCATGGGCGCCAAGGCCTACCGGGTCACAGGCAGGGAGGAGCTGCAGGCTGTGCTGAAAGAAGCCATGGAGCTTGACATTCCGGTGGTCATTGACTGTCAGATTCACTGTGACGACAAGGTATTTCCGATGGTATCTCCAGGTGCGGCTATTTCGGACGCATTTGACGATAAAGATTTAAAGATATAAAAATTCAGAGGAGAGTGGGGAACAAGGTATGAGCAGAGTGTACAATTTCTCAGCAGGGCCGGCGGTATTGCCGGAGGAAGTATTAAAGGAAGCAGCAGAAGAGATGCTGGATTACAAGGGCAGCGGGATGTCGGTGATGGAGATGTCACACCGCTCTAAGGTATACGAAACCATTATTCAGGAAGCGGAGGCAGACCTTCGGGAGCTGTTAAGCATTCCCGACAACTACAAGGTGCTGTTTTTACAGGGGGGAGCCCATCTGCAGTTTTCCATGATTCCGCAGAACCTTATGAAAAACAAGGTGGCAGATTACATTATCACAGGCCAGTGGGCCAAGAAGGCATTTAAGGAGGCCCAGAAGTACGGCAAAGCCAATGCGGTGGCTTCCAGCGAGGATAAGACCTTCAGCTATATTCCGGACTGTTCCGATCTGCCCATTTCCCAGGATGCAGATTATGTGTATATCTGTGAGAACAACACCATCTACGGAACGAAATTTAAGGAGCTGCCCAACACCAAGGGGAAAACTCTGGTGGCGGACGTGTCCTCCTGCTTTCTGTCCGAGCCGGTGGATGTGACAAAATACGGCATCATGTACGGCGGCGTTCAGAAGAACATCGGGCCTGCAGGCGTGGTGATCGTCATTATCAGGGAAGATCTGATTACAGAGGACGTGCTTCCCGGAACGCCTACCATGTGCCAGTACAAGATTCACGCAGACGCCAAATCCCTGTACAATACGCCGCCTGCATACGGCATCTATATCTGCGGCAAGGTATTTAAGTGGCTGAAAGCAAAGGGCGGCCTGGCGGCCATGAAGGAGTACAATGAGAAGAAAGCCAAGATCCTTTACGATTTCCTGGACAGCAGCAGCCTGTTTAAGGGTACTGTGGTCAAGGAGGACCGGTCCCTCATGAATGTGCCTTTCGTCACAGGGGATGCGGATTTAGACGCGCTGTTTGTAAAGGAGGCCGCCGCGGCCGGGTTTGTGAACCTGAAAGGCCACCGCAGCGTAGGCGGCATGAGAGCCAGCATCTACAACGCTATGCCAATGGAGGGCGTGGAGAAGCTGGTGGCATTTATGAAAGAGTTTGAGGAGGCGCACAAGGCATGAGAACAATCCATTGCATCAACAATATTTCCAAATGCGGAACCGATCTGTTTACCGACGAATACACCATGACCGATTCCTTTGACCAGGCCGAGGGCGTGCTGGTGCGCAGCGGCTCCATGCATGACCTTGAGATGCCGAAGAGCCTTCTGGCCATAGCCAGGGCCGGAGCCGGGGTGAACAACATCCCCCTGGACTCCTGCGCCGAGAAAGGCATTGTGGTGTTCAATACTCCGGGGGCCAATGCCAACGGCGTGAAGGAGCTGGTTCTGGCCGGGCTTTTCCTGGCCTCCCGGGACGTGGTAGGCGGCATTCAATGGTGCCAGGGGATTAAGGATGATCCGAATATCGCAAAGACCGTGGAAAAAGGCAAGAAGGATTTTGCCGGATGCGAGATCAAGGGCAAGAAGCTGGGTGTCATCGGCCTGGGCGCCATTGGCGCGGAGGTGGCCAACGCCGCGGCTGCCCTTGGCATGGAAGTCTACGGGTATGACCCCTTTATCTCTGTCAATGCCGCCTGGATGCTGTCCAGGGATGTAAAACACATCACATCCGTTGACAGTATTTACGAGGAGTGCGACTATATCACCCTCCACGTTCCCCTTATGGACGCGACCAAGGGGATGGTCAATGAGGAGACCATCGGCAAGATGAAGGACGGCGTGGTGGTGCTTAATTTTGCCAGAGACCTGCTGGTGAATGACGACGCCATGGCAGCAGCCCTGGAAAGCGGGAAGGTGAGCCGGTATGTGACGGACTTCCCCAATCCCAAGTCCGTAAACATGAAGGGCGCCATCGCCATTCCCCATCTGGGAGCCTCCACGGAGGAGTCTGAGGATAACTGCGCAAAGATGGCGGTTAAGGAGCTGATGGATTACCTGGAAAACGGCAATATCCGCAATTCCGTAAACTTCCCGGCCTGCGACATGGGCGTGTGCCGCATGGCCAGCCGTGTGGCAGTATTCCACAAGAACATTCCCAACATGATCGGCCAGGTGACAGGGACTCTGGCGGCCGCCGGGGTGAACATCTCCGATATGACCAACAAGAGTAAGGATAAATTTGCCTACACGCTGCTGGATTTGGAGAATGCGGTTGACGACAGTGTGATCGACAAGCTGAGCAGCATTGACGGGGTGTGCAGAGTCAGAGTGGTGAAGTAGGAGCACACTTACATGAGAACAGAGAAAGGGGAACTGCGGAGTCATACCTGTGGTTCCCCTGATTTATAAGGGAGGAAGTATTATGGCGACAGTGAAACCGTTTGTCTGCATCAGACCCGATGTATCCGCAGTCTCAAAAGTGGCGGCATTGCCCTATGATGTGTACAGCCGGAGGGAAGCCTGTGAGGCGGTGAAGGGAAATCCCCTTTCGTTCCTGAACATTGACAGGGCGGAGACCCAGTTCGGGGATGAGGTGGACACCTACGATGAACGGGTGTACCAGAAGGCCAGGGAGCTTTTGGATGCCAGGATTGAGGACGGAACCTTTGTGACGGATAAGGAGGCCTGTTACTATCTTTACCGGCTGACCATGAACGGCCGGAGCCAGACGGGAATCGTGGCCTGCTCTTCGGTGGACGACTATGTAAACGGCGTTATCAAAAAGCATGAGAACACCAGGGAGGACAAGGAGCTTGACCGAATCCGTCATGTGGAGGTGACAAACGCCCACACCGGCCCCATTTTCCTGGCGTACCGCCGCAGTCAGACCCTTGCGGACATCATGGAAAAGGCTGTGGCGGATAAGCCTCTCTATGATTTTGTCTCTGAGGACGGAATCGGCCACAAGGTGTGGCGGATAAGGGATAGGGGACAGGTTAAGGCCATCGAGGAAGCCTTTGAGCAGATTTCGGCTGTCTATATTGCCGACGGACACCACCGGGCAGCTTCGGCGGTGAAGGTGGGGATTCATAGGAGAGAGGCACAGGCGAATGCCGGAGTGCCGGTTACGGGAGAAGAGCCCTATAACCGGTTCCTGTCCGTGCTATTTCCGGAGGATCAGCTGATGATCATGCCCTACAACCGGGTGGTAAAGGATTTAAACGGGCTTTCCATGGAAAAATTCTTTACCGCGGTCCACGAGAGCTTTGACGTGGCAAAGGTGGGCACAGATGCCTACGCCCCTGCAGAGAAGGGAACCTTCGGCATGTTCGTGGGAGGCCAGTGGTATCTTTTGAAGATTAAGGAACATCTTCGCAGCACCGACCCGGTAAAGGGGCTGGATGTGTCCCTGCTCCAGGATTATCTTCTGGGGCCTGTGCTGGGAATCGGCGACCCCAGAGTGGACAAGCGGATTGATTTTATAGGAGGTATCCGGGGACTTAAGGAACTGGAGCGGCGGGTGAAGGAGGATATGGCTGTGGCATTTTCCATGTATCCCACCTCTATTCAGGAATTGTTTGCGGTGGCCGACGCAGGGATGCTGATGCCGCCCAAGTCCACGTGGTTTGAGCCGAAGCTGCGCAGCGGGATCTTTATTCATCGACTATGAAGAGGCTGTAATGAAAGAATCGGAACACATGCCGATTTATTTAAATGAGTGTTAGAATTCCATTTTTGTTTGTGAGAAGCGTGGCGTCATCCATATGAATTTTGCCATGAAGATGAGACCTGTTTTTGGGTCCATCGGAATGTTTGGCAAACCTGAATTTGGATGGCGCCACGCTTTTGTCTTTCTGCTATTCTTAAATAATTAGTACTTGACATTACCAAGTAGTAGGTATAATATAGAACTATAAGGAGGATAGAACCAGCATGAACGCACAATTTAAAAAAGGCGTCCTGGAGCTGATCGTGCTTGAGTCTGTCCGACAGCGGGATATGTATGGCTATGAGCTGGTGGAGGAGGTGTCGAAGGTGGTGAACGTTAATGAAGGAACCATTTACCCTCTCCTGAAGCGCCTGACCAATGAACACTATTTTGAAACCTATCTGCGGGAATCCACAGAGGGCCCTCCCAGGAAATACTACCATGTGACAGCGGCAGGGATTTTATACAGGGACAGTCTGGAGAAAGAGTGGATGGAGCTGTCGGAGCGTGTGTGGAAGTTTCTTAAGCAGAATATCAGCGATGAAGGCAGCTGAACGGTTACATATTAATGACAAGATATGCCGTCATCTGGCGGCAGAATGGAGAGCATTATGGGGAAACATGAATTTTTATCAGAATTGGAAAAGTCCCTTTCCGTGCTGCAGGAAGATGAATTAAGGGACATTATCAGCGAGTATGAGCAGCATATAGACATAAAGGTGGAAAAGGGATTGACGGAGGAGGAAGTCATTGCGGATTTTGGCAGCCTTGCGGAGCTGACCGGAGAGATTCTGGAAGCATACCATGTGAGGGTGGACTATGCTGCCGGCAAAGGAAAAAACAAGGCGGCTAAGACTGCGGGGCAGGAGGGCAGTGAGAGTTTTGAGAAGCTGAAAAGGATGGGGGAGAAGGGGAGTCTTACCCTGTGGAGCACTGTGAAGGGGATCGGAGCCTGGATGGCAGGGATAGTCCGGTGGATATGGCATCAGGCGCGCAGGCCATTTGTCTGGCTGCGTTCCTGGATGGTCTTTCAACGTTGGGAGTATGAGGAGTGTGGGACAGAGGAGGGTAGCGTTGAGACAGGGGATGACCTGGAGGCGGTTGGAACAGGTCTGGAGGCTGGAACAGCAGCGCAAGCAGATGCATCCAGGTCGCGCAGAATCCGTGAGGACGATGGAATGGGCAAGGATACGCAAAGGAGGAGAAGGAGTGGAAATATGACAGAGAATGTGATGATAAAAAGTTGTGGTGGATTTGTGGGAACAGGAGTCCATTCCCTATGCAGGGGAATCAGACAAATGATACAGTGGATGGTGGATATTGCCCTGTGGGGAATACGGCTGGCGTGGAATGGATGTTGGATCCTGTTCTCGGTTTTTGCAGGGGGATTTGGGTTGTTCAGTCTCTTTGGATTGGGGCTTTTAACGGTTCTTTTGACCCAGGGCTATCCTTTGGTGGGAGTTACCATTGGCTGCGGGGGATTGGTGTGCTGTATGTTTTCGGCCGCGGGATTAGGGATGACCTTTCTTTGGAGACCTGGCAAAAGCGAGGTGATTGCCCCGAAAAGATCTCTGGAAAAGGATATGGGGGAGGAAAGGGGGGAAAGCCCCCAGGAATACGTCAGGCGAAGGATACATAAGCCGGGGCGTTCGCTGAAGGCAGGGAGAAAGGAAGCGTTTGTCGGGACAGAGGAGTTTGAGACACTGCAGGGAAAGGGGGATGGACAGGATGCGTAATGTACAAAAGGTTTTAACAGGGATTTTTCTTTCAGGTATTCTCATCGGCGGTGTGGGAACCGGGATTGCCATGGTGGAGTACTCGTCTTTGGTCTATGGAGGAGAGAAATTGATCGGGGAGGAAAGTTTGGTGACGAGAAACCTGGATTATCAGTTTGAACCGGATGGAGGAACTCTGGAACTGGCTGGGTTCCGCTATTGGAACAGGGATGAGATTCAGGAGATCGAGATTGACAGCGGAGTTCCTGTGGGGACGGTCCGGTATGAAGTTACATACAATGAAAAATCCGTAAGCCCCAGTCTGGTATTTGAACCGTATGAGGAGGAAGAAGAGGAGATCACAGAGGAGGATTTTGAGGGGGATTCAGATATTGTGGATGAGAACTCCGAGACGGTGAGTCAGGAAGCGGCTTACGTTCAGGAAAAGAGTAGGGATAGGCTCTCGGAATCTTGAGCCTGCCGACCAAAGATCAGTGGCTGTCCGAACA
>CAJUPQ010000021.1 GCA_910588505.1 uncultured Hungatella sp.
TTCACCCCATCCTCCCTGACCATTGAGAAAGACTCCCAGGACCCTAATCTTTACTGCGCCCTCTTAAAAGGCCGGATCATAGGAACCTGCGCCGTCCTCCCCTCAGGCAGACAACTCTATCTCTACGCCTTCCAGATCCTAGAAGAATACCAGGGACAGGGACTGGGCAAAGAATTCCTTTTAGGCATGTTTTGCATCCTGTCCGACATAGGCGACTGGGTAACCATCCAGGTATCCGGCCAGAATTACATTGCCAGAAATCTCTACAAAAAGACAGGGTTCCAAACTACGGAATCCCTGTCCTACTATCTCTATTAATGTTTTGTCCGGCGGGGCCAGGTCCTGTCAGGGGGATCCATGTCCTCCTAATCCCTCTTCACCTGGATCCCCTGGGACTCAATGCTCTGACGGATAGAAAGCATCTTCTCATCCGTCTGGGCGATAACGTCCGCGCACAGCTTCAGCTCCCGGCTGATATCCTCAGAGTCAATCAGCGGCTTTTTATATTTCAGCTGGTGGTCCAGACTGGCCCAGAAGTCCATGGCAATGGTCCGAATCTGCACCTCCACCCGCATAAGCCTTTTCTCGTCGGAAAAAAACACAGGGATCTCCACGATCATGTGGTAGCTTCTGTACCCGTTCTCCTTAGGGTTCATGATATAGTCCTTGATAGCGATCACCCGAATATCATCCTGGCGCATCAGCATCTCCGCCACCTGGTAAATGTCATCCACAAAAGAACAGATAACCCGCACCCCCGCAATGTCGTCCAGATGGTTGATCATGGACTCCACGGAGATCTCCAGATTCCTCCTCTGCAGCTTCTCCACAATGCTGATAGGCTTTTTCACCCTGGACTTGATCATCTCAATGGGATTTCTCTGGTTCCGCACCGACAGCTCGTCGTTGAGCACTTCCAGCTTGGTCTTCACCTCCCGGATGGCACAGGTGTACATCATCATGGCCTCCTGAAACTGATGGGCCTGGACCAGGAAATTATCCGGCACCTGAACCAGATGGGGGACGCTTACAATGGACTGCACCAGTTCGCTATTGGGGTTCATATTAATCCTCATGGCCGCACCTCTGTCTCATTTCCAGGCCCCATCAGGCGCCTGCGTTCATCCGGGCCGCCTTCTCGGCCGCGCCGTCAAGCCAGTCGCCCTCCAGGTACTCCACGGTCCCCGCATCCACCATCCCGGCGATCTTCGGATCAACGGGGATTCTGGCAAGAACCGGGATCCCATACTCTTCTGCCACCTGGTCAATATGGCTCTCCCCGAACACAGGGATCTTTTTCCCGCAGTCCGGACACTGCAGATAGCTCATATTTTCCACCACGCCCAAAATGGGGATCTCCATCTTCTTGGCCATGTTCACCGCCTTGCCCACGATCATGGACACCAGCTCCTGCGGGGAAGTAACGATGATGATACCGTCCACAGGCAGGGACTGGAACACGGTCAACGGCACATCCCCGGTTCCCGGCGGCATATCCACAAACATAAAGTCAATATCCTTCCAAAGGGTTTCGCTCCAGAACTGCTTCACCGCCCCCGCGATCACAGGCCCTCTCCAGATCACCGGATCCCTCTCGTCATCCAAAAGCAGGTTGGCGGACATGATCTGAATCCCTGTGCTGGTGGTGGCCGGAACCATCAGCTTCTCATCCGTCAGGCCGATATCCCCGCTTATGCCAAAAGCCTTGGGGATAGACGGCCCTGTGATATCAGCGTCCAGAATAGCCGTCCGGTATCCCTTAGCGTTCATCTTTACCGCCATCATAGAGGTAACCAGGGATTTCCCCACGCCGCCTTTCCCGCTGACAATGCCAATAACCTTTTTCACGGAACTTAAGGGGTGAAGAGCCTCCAGAAAGCTCTCCTGTTCCTGGGTCCTGCTGCTGCAGTCTGCCCCGCAGGTGCTGCAGTTGTGGGTGCAGTTTTCAATCTCGTTCTCATTCGCGCTCATCTTGTCTGTAAAACCTCCTCAATCTCAAATGTCATAACTTGTAATATCTCTATTATAGAGTATATTTCTCAAAAAGTCCATATGCATGAAAAAACTATGAACAGCAACCTCTCACGCCGATTTACGTATGAGCCGGAAGATCCCGGTCTGCTCCATGGCCATGGTCATGGTATAAAACAGAAATGAATTAACCGGCCACATAACCAGGTTCTTGATGACCCGCATAGGCAGAAGTACAAAAAACCCCTTTCCATACATCATATCCAGCCACAGCGTTCCAAGGATCATATTGCACACTACGGACACGCAAAGCTCCGCCGCCAAGACTCGAACAATAGTCAGCTTCCTCTTGTAAAAAAAGCACCCGTAAAGAACCCCTGCTGTCATGGCCCCTACGGTCCATCCCGGGAAAAACGCCCCTGTGGGCTTGATCAGGTATTTCAGAATATCCAAAGCCCCTCCGTAAAAACAGCCGGTTGCCGGACCAAACAGGTAGTACACAAACTGATTGGCAATGCTGGAAAACCCGATCTTGATGAAATCGCCGATCTGGACGGTCAGTGACCCCAGTATGATGCCGATCGACGCAAACATGGCTATGGTGGTGACAGTCCTCACATGTTTCAGTTCATTGTAAGAATCCTGGAACAAAGTTGCCAATTTTTTCATAAAAAAATTACCTCCTTTGCAGACCTCTTACCACAACAGGAGATAATCCTATCTTCCATTGCAGCGGGATGCGGCCTGCGCACCGCAAGAAAAATTCTTTTCGTCCGGCTGGCAACTCCCCGTCCAGCCGGCACTTAACGCGCGCGGGCCTACTCTGCTTTCTGTATTTTATTTTTTGCGGCCTTTCGAGGATTCCCGTAAGGACCGCTTTCTGTATTAGCATATCATATCTTTTGGGAAATGCAAGCTTTTTTTAAGTTCCCAATATCATTCAAAAATCTACCCCAAATTCGTATACCCCATCAAGCTCTCATCCACCTCCCTTGCCGCCTCCCGGCCTTCCCGGATAGCCCACACCACCAGAGACTGTCCCCTGTGCATATCCCCGGCCACAAACACCCGTTTCTCGCTGGTCCCATACCGCCCCGGCGCCGTACACACATTGGTCCTCTCATCCACCTTCACACCAAAAGCATCAGTCACATACTTCTGGCTCCCCAAAAATCCGGCGGCGATCAGCGCCAGGTCCGCAGAAATCTCCTTCTCGCTTCCCTCCACCGGCGCCATCTCCACGCGCCCGGTCTTGCCGTTTTCCTTTGGTTCCAGCCCCACCAGGACCACGCTTTTCAGCATCCCGTTCTTATCCTTCCGAAACTCCTTCACCGTAGTCTCATAGACTCTCGGGTCCTTTCCAAACACCGCCGCGGCCTCCTCCTGGCCGTAATCCGTCTTAAACACCTTGGGCCACTGAGGCCACCCGTTGCCCTCTGCCCGCTTTTCGGGCAGCTTTGGCATCATCTCCACCTGCACCACCGAGGCGCAGCCGTGGCGCACGCAGGTAGCCACGCAGTCATTGCCCGTGTCGCCGCCGCCGATGACCACCACCCGTTTGCCCTTTGCAGACACGAACTTTCCGTCCTTAAACTCCGAATCCAGAAGGCTTTTGGTCGTCCCCTTTAAAAAGTCCACCGCAAAATAAATGCCCTGGGCCTCCCTTCCCGGGACCTTGATGTCCCTGGGCTGGCCGGCCCCGCAGGCCAAAAGCACGCAGTCAAACTCTTTCAAAAGCTTTTGGGCCCTTAGGTTTTTCCCCACGTCAACGCCCGTCTCAAAGACCACGCCCTCCTGCTCCATCACCCGGACCTTCCGGTCAATGATCTCCTTTTCCAGCTTCATGTTGGGGATGCCGTACATCAAAAGCCCCCCAACCCGGTCGTCCCGCTCAAACACGGTAACGCTGTGGCCCCTTTTATTCAACTGGTCCGCAGCCGCCAGCCCCGCAGGGCCGGAGCCCACCACTGCCACCCGCTTTCCCGTGCGAATCCTGGGAGGCCTTGGGCCTGCCTGGCCCTGGCTGTAGGCCCGCTCCACGATAGCCCGCTCATTTTCTTTGATGGACACAGGCTCATCATTCAGCCCGCAGGTGCAGGCCGCCTCGCAGGGGGCGGGGCAGACCCTGGAAGTAAACTCCGGAAAATTGTTGGTCTTTCTCAGCCGGTCAAAAGCCTGGCTCCAGCTTCCCTGGTAAACCAGATCATTCCACTCCGGAATCAGGTTATTTAAAGGACAGCCGGACACCATGCCCCCCAGCATCATCCCCGACTGGCAGAACGGAACCCCGCACTCCATGCACCTGGCGCCCTGGCGTCTCTGCTCCTCCTCGCATAAAGGGCTGTGAAACTCCCGGTAGTCCCGGATTCGGATCTTCGGGTCCACGCTTGGACCCAAAATCCTGTCAAACTCTAAAAATCCTGTTGGCTTTCCCATGTGCCGCTCCTCCTTTACCCTTCCCTGGTGTTGGCGTAAAACGCCTCGATCTGCGCCTGCTCGCTGCTCAAGCCCTTTTCCTCCATCTGCACGATGGTGTTCATCATTCTCCGGTAATCGTGAGGCACAATCCTCTTAAACCTGGGCAGATACTGGCCGAAATGCTCCAAAATCTCCTTGCCCTTGGGGGAGTTGGTATAAGACACGTGCTCCTGAATCATGGCCTTAAGCTCCAGCACGTCATACTTATTCGCCACCTCCTCAAAAGACACCATCTCCTTGTTGAGACGTCGGTACAAATCATTTCCCTCATCCAGCACATAGGCAATGCCTCCGCTCATGCCCGCCGCGAAATTCTTGCCCGTAGTTCCAAGGATAACCACCCGGCCGCCGGTCATGTACTCGCAGCCGTGGTCCCCCACGCCCTCCACCACCGCCGTGGCTCCCGAATTGCGGACACAGAAACGCTCCCCGGCCACGCCGTTAATAAACGCTTTCCCGCTGGTGGCCCCGTAGAGAGCCACATTTCCGATGATGATATTTTCCTCCGCCTTAAACTTTACCCCCGCGGGCGGATACACCACAAGCTTTCCGCCGGAAAGCCCTTTGCCGAAATAATCATTGCTGTCGCCCACCAGCTCCAGCGTCAGGCCCCTGGGGATAAACGCCCCAAAGCTCTGGCCCCCGCTGCCCTTACAGCGGATGGTAAAGCTGTCCTCCGGAAGTCCCTCCGGGTGCAGCCTGGTGATCTCCGACCCCAAAATCGTGCCTAAGGTCCGGTCCACATTGGACACGTCCGTCTCAATGCTCCTCTTCTGCCCCGCGGCCAGAGCCGGCTTTAACGTCTTTAAGAAAACCCGTTCATCCACCGAGTCGGACAATTTAAAATCAAAAGCCTGTTTTGACTTGTACCCTGCCAGCTTCACCTCCCCATAAGGATTGCCAAGGAGACTGCTCAAATCCACCCTGGCAGCCCTGCCCCCCAAAGCCTCATCCCGTCTCTTTAACAAATCCGTCCTCCCCACCAGCTCATCCATAGTGGGTATCCCCAGGGCGGCCATGTACTCCCTCAGCTCCTGGGCCACGAACCGCATGAAATTCATCACATACTCCGGCTTTCCCTTAAACCGCTTGCGAAGCTTGGGATTCTGGGTGGCAATGCCCACAGGGCAGGTATCCAAATTGCACACCCGCATCATGACGCACCCCATGGTCACCAGGGGCGCCGTGGCAAATCCAAATTCCTCCGCCCCCAGCATACAGGCAATGGCCACATCCCGGCCGGTCATCAGCTTCCCGTCGGTCTCCAAAATCACCTTGTCCCGCAGCCCGTTCATAATCAGGGCCTGGTGGGCCTCCGCAACCCCCAGCTCCCAGGGAAGTCCTGCATTGTAAATAGAATTCGGCGGCGCGGCCCCTGTGCCCCCGTCAAAGGACGAAACCAAGATCACCTGGGCCCCGGCCTTGGCAACCCCCGCGGCCACAGTGCCCACCCCCGCCTCGGACACCAGTTTCACGGAAATCCTGGCCTGGGTGTTGGAATTTTTCAGGTCAAAAATCAGTTGGGCCAGATCTTCGATGGAGTAAATGTCATGGTGAGGCGGCGGCGAGATCAGCCCCACCCCTGTGGTAGAATGGCGGGTCTTTGCCACCCAGGGATACACCTTTTTCCCCGGAAGCTGTCCGCCCTCCCCGGGCTTTGCCCCCTGGGCCATCTTAATCTGAATCTCCCGGGCGCTGACCAGATACCGGGACGTGACGCCAAACCGCCCCGAAGCCACCTGCTTGATGGCAGAGCAGGTATTTTGGCCCTGGCCCTTCCCCATTGCCGACCCAAGGCGCTCCAAGCTCTCCCCGCCTTCCCCGCTGTTGGATTTGCCCCCCAGCCGGTTCATGGCAATGGCCAGCGTCTCGTGGGCTTCCTGGGAAATGGACCCATAAGACATGGCGCCGGTCTTAAACCGCTTCACAATGGAATCCACGCTCTCCACCTGCTCCAGGGGAATGCCGCCCTTTGGGTCATACTTAAAATCAAGGATGCTCCGCAGATTCATGGTCCGCCCCTCCCTGTGTATGGCCCGGGAATACTGTTTAAAGGTCTCATAATCCCCGTTTCTCGTGGCCTCCTGCAAAAGATGGATGGTCAGCGGGTCGTAAAGGTGCTCCTCCTTTCCCGCCCGCTCCTTGTGGCTCCCCGCGCTGTCCAGCGTCAAATCCACGTCAAGGCCCAGAGGGTCAAAAGCCGCCGAATGAAGGCTGGCCACATCCCCCGCAATATCCTCCAGGGTGATGCCGCCCACCCGGCTTACGGTGTTGGTAAAATATTTGTCCACCACCTCCTTAGAAATGCCGATGGCCTCAAAAATCTGGGAGCCCTGGTAGGACTGAATGGTCGAAATCCCCATTTTGGACGCGATCTTTACAATGCCGTGGAGCACCGCGCTGTTATAATCCTCCACCGCTGCATAATAATCCTTGTGAAGCATTCCCGACTCGATCAGGTACTGGATAGATTCCTGGGCCAGATAAGGGTTCACCGCACAGGCCCCGTACCCCAAAAGGGCCGCAAAATGGTGAACCTCCCTGGGCTCCCCGCTCTCCAAAATCAATGCCACGCCGGTGCGCTTCTTAGTCTTAACCAGATGCTGCTGCAGAGCCGACACCGCCAACAGAGAAGGGATCGGCACATGGTTTTCGTCAATATCCCGGTCCGACAAAATAATAATGTTCGCCCCCGCCCGGTGCGCCCGGTCCACCTCCAGAAACAGCCGGTCAATAGCTTTTTCCAGAGAAGTATTTTTATAGTAGGTAATGGGAATGACCTCCACCTGAAAGCCCGGCCTTTTCATGTATTTGATCTTCAAAAGATCCGTGCAGGTGAGAATGGGATTGTTCACCTGGAGAATCTTGCAGTTCTCCGGCTTTTCCTCCAAAACATTTCCGTCCTCCCCCACAAACACAGTGGTGCTGGTGACAATGGCCTCCCGGATAGAGTCAATAGGCGGATTGGTTACCTGGGCAAACAACTGCTTAAAATAGTTGAACAAGGGCTGATGTTTCTTTGACAGCACCGCAAGAGGGATGTCCGCTCCCATAGCCGCAGCCGGCTCCGCCCCGTTAAGAGCCATGGGCAAGATCATGTTTTGCAATTGCTCATAGGTGTAGCCGTAGGTTTTCTGAAGCCTTGCCCGCTTCTCCCCGGTCATCCCCGGAACGCCCACATTGGGGATTTTTAAATGTTTCAGCTCCACCAGATAAGAATCCAGCCATTGGCCGTAAGGCTTTCTGCCTGCGTAGTAAAGCTTCAATTCCTCGTCCGCCACGATTTTTCCCTGCCTGGTGTCCACCAGAAGCATTTTCCCCGGGCGCAGCCGGTCTTTTTTTAACACATGGGTCTGGTCAATGTCAATGGCCCCCACCTCGGAAGCCAGGATTACATACCCGTCGTCGGTCACATAGTACCTGGAGGGCCGCAGGCCGTTGCGGTCCAGCACCGCCCCCAGCACGTCCCCGTCGGAAAATACCATGGAAGCCGGGCCGTCCCAGGGCTCCATCATGGTGGCATAATAATGGTAGAAATCCTTCACCTCCTGGGGCATGGACTGATCGTACTGCCACGGTGCGGGAATCAGAATCATCACTGCCAAAGGCAGATCCATGCCGCTCATCATCATAAATTCCAGGGCATTGTCCACCATAGCCGAGTCGGACCCCTCCTGATTGATGATGGGCAGAACCTTGTGCATCTCGTTCTTAAAGAACGGGGACTCCATGGTTTCCTCCCTGGCCAGCATCTTGTCCACATTGCCCCGGATGGTGTTGATCTCCCCGTTGTGGACAATGATCCGGTTTGGGTGGGCCCGCATCCAACTTGGATTGGTGTTGGTGCTGAACCTGGAGTGAACCGTGGCCAGGGCGGATTCATAATCCTGGTCCTGGAGATCGGGAAAGAACTGCCGAAGCTCCTTCACCAGAAACATTCCCTTGTACACAATGGTCCGGCTGCTTAAGGACACCACGTAAGTATTGTCACTGCTCTGCTCAAACACCCGGCGGGCCACGTAAAGCCTGCGGTCAAACTCCAGCCCCTTTTCCATGGCCTCCGGCTTTTTCACAAAGCACTGGAGGATGCAGGGCATCTTATCAACCGCCTTTTTCGCCAGCAGCTCCGGTTTTACGGGAACCTTGCGCCATCCAAGAAATGTAAGCCCCTCTTTCTCCACAATAATCTCAAACATTTTCATGGCCTGCCTTCTGGCCAGCATATCCTGGGGCAAAAAAAACATGCCGACACCATACTCTCTCTCATCCCCAAGCTCAATCCCAAGAGGCTTTGTCACCTTCTTGAAAAACTTGTGGGAGATCTGAAGCATGATACCGACACCATCGCCAGTCTTGCCCTCTCCGTCTTTTCCCGCCCTGTGTTCCAGGTTCTCCACAATGCCAAGCGCCTGTTCCACGGTTTTGTGGGTTTTAATCCCTTTCATGTTCACCACCGCGCCAATGCCGCAACTGTCGTGCTCGAACCTCGGGTCGTACAGGCCCCTCTGTTCCATAGCCATCCTCCCTTTCGCAGGCGCAGGCGTGTAGGCTGTTGCCTATGCCCTTTGTCCTGTTTTTTTGTTTTTGTTTTAAAATGCTGACATGATGATACTACTTTTGAACCGATTTGTAAATAGTTTTTCAGGCTGTTTTTTAGGGAAATTGTCAGATTATCAGAAAATAAATCAGTATATGGTTAAATATACTGATTATATTAGCGATCATTTTTATTAGTCTGATAGATTGGTTTTACATCATACCGCATATTCAAATCCCCTTACGAATTTTGGAAAAGGCGTCATTAACGGGCAGTCCGATTTTATCCAAAATCGCCTCCGCCTGCCGCGCTTGATTTCCGGCTGAACGTGAGCCGTCACATTCGCGCTTTTTGTTGCCATTTTAAACACCTGCCTTTCTGCTCTTGATTGTACCATTACGTTTTCGTACGGTCAGCGCGGTAAACGCCCAGACCTACCTGAACTGTTACTTTAATTGGGCACACTTACTGTTCACAGGCAGGAAAAACCGAATGATCTTCCCTTGATTCTTTTTATTATTCCATGTATAATACATCCAAGTGCCTTTGTGGCGGTGTAGCGGTGCCTGTCTCTTGTACATCGTTACACTAATTTGCGAGTGCTATTTACTCGTGAATTAATACAATGATGTACTAAAAACACCACAGAAACGGAGATACACCATATGATAAAATTGAAATCACTTCACCCCGACGACCAGGCACACCAGGCCAGATTAGAACAGATGGAAACCCTCTACCTTTCCTCCTTTCCCAAAAACGAACGAAAACCGTTCCAGATCATTTGCCAAAAAAGCCGGGAGGGATTTACCGATCTTCTTTCCATAGAAGAAAACGGCCAATTTCTCGGCCTTGCCATAACCATTTCCTATGAGGACAAAGTTCTTCTTGATTATTTTGCTTTTGCCCCTCAAAAGCGGGGCAAAGGCTATGGCTCCACCGCCCTCAAGGCTCTTTTGGAGTTCTATGAGGGACGCCGGACAATCATCGAGATCGAGACCACTTCCCAGGAGGCGGATAATCTTGAAGAGCGGATCAGGCGGAAACGGTTCTACCACAAAAACGGCATCACAGATCTGGGCTTTATGGCGGACCTTTTCGGGGTACGAATGGAAATCCTAAGCAATAATACCAGGGTTACCTTTGATGAATATCTGGAATTGTATGTGAAAACTTATGGGGAGAGGATGGGGGAGTTTGTGAAAGAGGCAACTCCATCTATCCCTAACCCGAAGAAACCGGAACCTTAAATTCGTCATACTGCTGTATTGTTGAGTGAGCAAGGGACGGCTTTAGTCGCAGACCAAGCTTCCTTTCTCTGACTGATGGACGGTCTTACAAACCTTATCCGTCAGTATCTCTACCCCTGTTTCGTTTGGGGCAGTCATAATAACATCTCTGTATCCTGAAGGGATTAGTTACCAAAAAGTATACATTTTGGCAACCTTTTATTTATTGCCATTTAGCTGCCTAACAGCCTTTTCTCCATGACATATATCCTGGTATATTTCTCGATTTATAGATAACTTGGCAGATATCATTTCCCTAACTATATGTCATAGTTCCCTATGCCTCCTCATTTTGAAAGAAATTTCCGGAAAATTTTAGAAAAAAACTCTGGACTATTTTGACATTTTGTGAGAAAATACTATCAAGTATGATGTGATAATTTTAACGAGCAAAGTACTTCACAATTATTACTTATTTGAAAGGAGTTTTACAATGATTTATTCACATGAAGTAGAGAAGATGTGCACAGTTGCACAGGGCGTTCATCATGGCGCAGCTCCGATCCCGGAGGAAGCAAAATGGGTAAAATCCAAACAGGTTTCCGACATTTCCGGCCTGACCCACGGCATTGGCTGGTGTGCTCCCCAGCAGGGCGCGTGCAAGCTGACTCTGAACGTGAAGGAAGGCATCATCCAGGAAGCCCTGGTTGAGACCATCGGCTGCTCCGGCATGACCCACTCCGCGGCTATGGCGTCCGAGATCCTTCCGGGCCTGACCGTATTGGAGGCATTGAACACGGATCTTGTATGTGATGCGATCAATACCGCTATGAGAGAGCTGTTCTTACAGATCGCCTACGGCAGAACTCAGAGCGCCTTCTCCGAGGAGGGACTTCCCATCGGCGCCGGGCTTGAGGATCTGGGCAAGGGCCTGCGCTCCCAGGTTGGTACCATGTATGGAACTCTGAAAAAAGGTCCTCGTTACCTTGAGATGGCAGAAGGATATGTAACCGGCATCGCTCTTGACGCAGAAGATCAGATCATCGGCTACCAGTTCGTAAGCCTTGGCAAGATGACCGACTTCATCAAGAAGGGCGACGACCCCAACACCGCATGGGAGAAGGCCAAAGGCCAGTACGGCCGTGTGGCAGACGCAGTAAAGATCATCGATCCACGTCAGGAATAAAGCACCACTACACGCGCGGGGAAAGATTTCCGCTGCGCAATCGCAAAACTAAGAGTTTGCGTTTTCCGGTTTATTAGATTTCGAACCATTTCCGTTATCATTATTCAGGAGGGAAATACATATCATGGCATTATTTGAATCATACGAGAGACGTATCAAACAAATCAATGAAGTATTGGCAAGCTACGGCATCGCTTCCATCGAAGAAGCTGAGAAGATCACCAAGGATGCCGGCTTAGATGTATATAAGATGGTGGAAGGCATTCAGCCTATTTGTTTTGAAAACGCAAAGTGGGCTTACACCGTAGGCGCCGCCATCGCTATCAAGAAAGACTGCCGCAAAGCTGCCGACGCGGCCGCTGCCATCGGCGAGGGCCTTCAGTCCTTCTGTATCCCCGGTTCCGTTGCCGACCAGCGTAAAGTGGGCCTTGGCCACGGCAATCTGGGCAAGATGCTTCTGGAAGAAGAGACCGACTGCTTCGCGTTCCTGGCTGGCCACGAGTCCTTTGCGGCTGCAGAGGGAGCCATCGGTATCGCAGAGAAGGCCAACCGTGTTCGTCAGAAACCATTGCGCGTTATCTTAAACGGCCTTGGAAAGGACGCTGCTCAGGTGATCGCAAGGATCAACGGATTCACCTTCGTTGAGACCGAGATGGACTACTACACCGGCGAGGTTAAGGAAGTATACAGAAAGGCATACTCCGACGGTCCCCGTGCCAAGGTAAACTGCTACGGCGCCAACGACGTGACCGAGGGCGTTGCCATCATGTGGAAAGAAGGCGTTGACGTTTCCATCACCGGCAACTCCACCAACCCTACCAGATTCCAGCACCCGGTTGCGGGAACCTACAAGAAAGAGTGCGTGGAGAAAGGCAAGAAGTACTTCTCCGTTGCCTCCGGCGGCGGCACAGGCCGTACCCTGCATCCAGACAACATGGCCGCAGGACCGGCTTCCTATGGTATGACCGACACCATGGGCCGTATGCACTCTGACGCCCAGTTCGCAGGTTCCTCCTCCGTTCCGGCTCACGTTGAGATGATGGGTCTTATCGGCGCAGGCAACAACCCAATGGTTGGCATGACTGTTTCTGTGGCAGTGGCTGTTGAGGAAGCAGCGAAGGCTGGGAAGTTCTGAATTAACATTTTATAGAAAGTCAGAAAGTACCGTAATTTCATGGATTACGGTACTTTTTTATTTTATCTACATTCTGACAGATTTGCCGTGAAATGCCTTAAAAATTGCTCCGCAGGTAACAAATAGGTAACATAGCATAGGTAACAGGATTTTGGCAAAGCATGTATGAAAAAGGCCGTAGCCACAAGCGAACAACCTCCCCCGGCTGTCTCGCTCTTTCTCTTTCTCTTTCTTCGTCTCACTCTCTCACTTCTTCCGCTCCGCCCCGCTTTCCCGCCGCTTCCTCATCAGCTCCTCAAACTCCTCCTCATTATACCCAATCTCCAAAAGCCGCTGTCTCCGCCTCTCCCGCCGCTGCTCTCTGGCGATCCTCTCCTTCCGCTTCCGAATACCAAGGATGATCCCAAGCCCCACAACAACCGCCAGGCCCACACCTGCCGCCAGGACAAGGATCTGATTCTGGCTCATGGAAAATCCGGAAAGAAATCCCCCCTCCTTTTTTCCTGCCTCCTTCTCATCCGTCTCCGGGGCAGTCTCCGCCTCCTGGCTCTCCGGCTGGCTCTCACCTATGGCCTCGGCCGCCAGGCGGGACGCCTCCTCAGCCTCCCTGCTGGCCTGCTCAGCCGCCAGCCGCTCCTCTGTCTCCCTGTCATAGATATAAGCGCTTCCCACCCGCCGCTCATTATACGTGTAGGAGAGCATAGCCACAGCCGCCTCAGGGTGGTCGGCGGGAAGGTCTTCCCCTGTCACCAGGTTCCTCTGGGCGTCGGAAAATCCGGCAGCCAGAGGGAGCGTCACCGCAGCCTCCTCCAGCCGCAGTCTCGACGCGGGATACACCGTCCCACCAAAGTCAAACTCCTCCTGCTCCTGCAAAAAGCCTTCATTTCCCGCAACAGACTCATTCTTAAAAGAAGAGAACCCGAAATTCATGATATTCTTGGCATCCATATAATACTGGTACTTGTCGCTCCCCTTCAAAATCACGGAGATAAGCCGTCTCCCGTCCCTCTCCGCGTAAGTCACAAGGGTATTGCCCGCCTTGGAAGTGTAGCCGGTCTTTCCCGCCTTCGCGCCCTCGCAGTAGTACTCGCTTCCCCTGCTCTCCTCCATGACAATGCGGTGCTCCATG
Source organism: uncultured Hungatella sp. (assembly GCA_910588505.1). Lineage (GTDB taxonomy): Bacteria > Bacillota > Clostridia > Lachnospirales > Lachnospiraceae > UBA3402. The sequence goes on from CAJUPQ010000021.1 coordinate 13,666, forward strand.
CTGATATTCGCCCCGTTAGGATTATTGATGGTTGGGCCCACGGAATACTTTTTCGTGGACGCAATGCGGAACACATCCTCATTCTCAAAAGCGGCGGCCGCGATCAAAGCCATATCGTAGGCGCTGACATACTGGCTGTCATCATTAAGGCCCGACGGATTGGCAAAATGAGTCTCATCCGTGGAACATCCCAGCTCTGCCGCCTTCTCATTCATCATGGCCACAAAGCCCTCCCGGCTTCCCCCCACATGTTCCGCCAGGGCATTAGCCGACTGGTTGCTGGATATCAAGACCATCATGTGGAGGCAATCCTCCACCGAGATCTGGTCTCCCTCCGCCAGAGACAGCTTGTTGCCCGCTCCCGCCTCCAGGTTGTGGATCGCGTCATATGAAAAAGTCACCGTCTCGTCCATCTCGCAGTTCTCCACCACCACAAGGGCAGTCAAAAGCTTCAAAATGCTGGCCGGCGGGTAGGGAACATGGATCTGCTGTCCAAAGAGAACAGCCTTGGAATCCGCGTCAATGACAATGCCCGCCCCGGCCACGATCCCCACATCCCCGGGCCAGGCCGGCGGTTCCCCAAAAGACGTTATAACTCCCAGATCCAGGAGCATGGCAATGGCCACAACAAAACCTGCGATCCTCCTTTTAAGATAACCCATCCCCATTCTCCTACTCTCCTTCCATCTCTTCTTATGATAACCCGCGCCTATCTGACAAAGCCTCTTCATCCCTCATCTGCCCTAACTCCTTCAGCACCCCCATAACGATCCCCGTAGCCAGCACAAACGTAAACATATCCGCCACAGGCTGACAGATCTGCAGTCCTAAAAGCCCGAAAACTTTCGGGAAAATCCAAAGAGCCGGGATCAGAAACACCCCCTGCCTGCCCATGGCCACCAGGGAGGCCCGAAACCCGTATCCGATAGACTGAGTCAGCATATTCACCATGATCACCCAGGCCTGGAAGGGCATGGTGGCCAGCTGAAGCCGCAGAGCCAAAGTTCCGATGCGGATTACCTCCTCATCCTCCCTCCGAAACATGGTGATAATAGGCCTGCTGAGCATAAAAGCCGCGATCCCGAAAGAAGTCAGCATGACCACAGCCACCTTGACGCAGAACCAGAAAGCCTCCAGCACCCGGTCATACCGCTTAGCGCCGAAATTAAAACCGCACACAGGCTGAAATCCCTGGCCAAAGCCGATAAGGCTGGAATTGACAAACATCATAAACCGGGACACAATGGACATAGCGGCGATAGCCGCGTCCCCGTAAGGCCCGGCCGCAAAATTCAGGGCCACTGTGGCCACGCTTGCCAGTCCCTGGCGGCAGAAAGAGGGAAGTCCCGCGTGAAGGATCTCCCCGTATATCTTAAGAGTGGGCGTAAACCTGGAAATCCGGATGGCGATACACCCTTTCTGCATATTGCACTGGAACAGAAGGATGGAAAAGCTGACCATCTGGCTGACCATAGTGGCAACGGCGGCGCCGGAAATCCCCATGTGAAACCCAAAGATCAGCACCGGGTCTAAGAACATATTTAAGATCCCTCCCGCGGTGATGCCCACCATGGAAAACACCGCGTTGCCCTGAGCCCGCAGGATATTGTTCATCACAAACGAAGTGATCATAAACGGAGCCGCCGCCAGGATATATCTGGCATAATTCTGGGCAAAGGGGGCAATGGTGTCCGTAGCCCCCAGCAAAAACACCAGCTGCCTGGAGAACAGAGTCCCAAACACCGCGATCAGGATGCCGATGATCCCGCCTGTAAAAAACGCCGTTGCCGCCGACTTGGCGGCAGTCTCCTCATCCCGGCTCCCCAAAGACCTGGAGATATAATTGCCGCTGCCCATTCCCAGGGTAAAACCGATGGCCTGGATCATAGCCATGGCGGAAAACATAACGCCCACAGCCCCCGAGGCGCTGGTCCCGATCTGGCTGACGAAAAAAGTATCCGCCATATTGTAGATGGAGGTCACCAGCATACTGATGATGGTAGGCACCGCCAGGCGGGGAATCAGCTTCTCCACCGGTGTCTCGATCATCTGCCTGTACTTCTCTTCCTTTGTCACTGCCTTAGCCATATTAATTTAAGATCCTCCGCACGCTTAAAATACTCCTGTAAGTGGCATTGCCCACCTTGATCCCCGTGGTGGGAGAACTGGCGTGGACGATCTGCCCGTTTCCGATATAGATGCCTACATGGCCCGCATAGCACACAATATCCCCTGGCTGAGCGTCCGCATAATCCACTGCCGTTCCTGCGGAGCGCTGCTGGGAGGAGCTTCTGGGCAGACTCACCCCAAAATTCTTATATACGCTCTGGACAAACCCCGAACAATCCGCGCCGTTGGTCAGGCTGGTGCCTCCGTAGACGTAAGGGTTGCCGATAAACTGCATGGCGTAGTTTGCCACAGACTGTCCCTTGCCAGAACCGCCGCTGCTGGCAGCCTTAGTGGTCTCCGGGGTCTGGGCCTTAGTTGTCTCCGCTTTAGGCCCCTGGGACGCTGCTGTGGTGGAAGCCGAAGTCTGGGCAGCGGGGGGAGCCTGAACGTTCTGAGTATTGTTAAGATCCGGATTCCCGCCCGGATTCTGGGCGATAATGGCATCCCCCAGCTGAGCGCTCTCCTCCGCCGCGCTGCTGGCAAGCTCTGCCTGCCTGGCCGCCTCCGCTGCCTGCCTGCTGGCTTCCTCCGCCACCCTCTGGGCTTCGGCCCGTCTCCTGGCCTCCTCCGCCTGGGCCTGACGGATCTGCTCGTTCTTCTTGGCGATGGTAGCCGTGTAAGCAGCTGCCTCCGCCTGGGCTGCAGCCAGCTGCTCATCAAAATTGGCGATCTCCTGCCGCTTCCTTGCAATGGTATTCTCAAGCTCTGTCTGCTGGGCCGCGTACTCCAGCTGCATTCCCTCCATCTCCGCCTTCTCATTTTCAAGCTGAGCCTTGTACTGTTTTACCTGGAGCTTTGTCTCCTGGAACTCCTCCAGTTTCTCCCTGTCATAAGTGTAGAGGGCCTCTATGTACTCGCTCTTATTCAAAAGCTCTGTCATGCTCTTCACCTGGAGGAGAATGTCCAGATACTCTGTCTCCCCCCTCTCGTACATATATTTGATCCGCTTCTTCATGGCGTCATACTGTTCTTCCTCCCGGACCTTGGCAGCGTCGTACTCCCCCTGGGCCTCATGGATCTGCTCATTTTTGTAATCAATATCCGCCTCCAAAAGCGTGATCTCCGCAATCAGCTCCGACAGTTCGCTGCTTAAACTGGTAACCTCGGACTGGGTATTGGTGATCTTCTGCTGAGCCTCATTGGCCCTTTTGTTGGCCTCATTCAGCTTCTGCTCCGCCTCCTTCTTTTCCTTGGCCGCCCTGCTTGCCGATGTGGCAAACGCTGTCACCGGCTGCTGCCACAAAAGCATCCCCGCAAGCAGAAACACAGCTCCCCGGCGGATCCCTGTCCCGTATCCCCTTAGCCTCTTTCGTCCATCTCTCATCTGTTCTCTGCTCTCCTTGTCATCCGAACCAGGCGGATCCCTTTTCACAAAAGTTCCGCCGGTCCTCACAGTTGTCTTTGTATCTCTATTCCTCTATCTCAACTCCGCGTTCCCCAGCCCTCCTTACATACCTGCGGAACGTGTAGCAAATGTCAAAATAAGTGGCTTCCTCCGTCTCCACGTCCAGAACCCAGCCCGGGTCCCGGTCCAGATCAGGGAAATAGGCGTCCGCCTCATAAACATAATCAACAAACGTCACATGGGCCGTATCACAATAAGGCAGGAAAGCCCTGTAGATCTCCTCTCCACCTGCCACAAACACATCCTCTCTTTTGCAGTCCTTCACCGCCTCCAGAGCCTCCTGCACGCTGCCCACCCACACAGCGCCCTTCATCCTTTTCTTCTCCCCCCGGGAGAGCACAATGGTCCGCCTTCCATACAAAGGCTGCCCCCCTGGCAGGCTCTCCAGGGTCTTTCTCCCAATGATCACGGTCTTGCCCAGAGTCTCCTGACGAAACAATCTCTGATCCTCAGGGATCGACAGCAGCAGCCTGCCGTTTCTCCCGATCCCCCAATGTCTGTCCACCGCGGCAATCAGATTCATCCGGTCCTTCCCCTCTCACTTCACAGCTTCTCTCGATTCCCACAGGGGGCCGCCGTCCACATCCCCCCACGGCCCCCTGGTCCTTAACCCTTTACACCAGAAACTTAACAGTCCTTTAACGCCTCATTCAGTTTCTCCGCCCCCGGCACCACGAACCTTCCGTCCGCAATCACCGGCAGCTTCTCCCCATGCCTGTCAACCCCGTAGATCTCCCCCAGCTCTCTGTAGGGGATGGTAATATCCGTATGACAGCTAAAATAAGCCTTCCCCGGGTCCTCCTTGCGCAAGATGGAGATCTCGTTATCCCTGGCAATCACCTCCTTGCCGTCAGGATTGCAGATCACCGTGTCCTCAGACCAGCTGTAGCACGTATCCCCCACCGCGAAGTGAGGTCCCATCTTCTCCACAATCAGGATAGGCAGCTTATCCACAATATCGAATCTCTGGGCCATGGCGTAAGCCACGGTGTTTGTGCCGATGGCAAACTCTCCCATGGGCAGCGTGTCATGATTCTTCATGATCACCTGCTTCACCAGAGCCCTGCCCGCCTCTTTATCCTCAAAATTGTCACAGCCATAGTAAATCACTTTCCCGTCCTTAAACTCCATCACCAGGTTCTTAAACTGGAAATTTCCGATATACACGCTGCTGACCTCCAAAATCCCCTCCGTCCCCGCAAGCACCGGGGAGGTAAACACCTCGCCCAGGGGAATGTTCACGTCAGCCACACAGTTCTCAAAATTGGTCTGCCGTTTTGGGTCATGAAGGCTGTGAAGGCTCACCCGCAGATTCATCCTGTTTGCGCCCTTTCCTGTGACCACCACATACTCCGCCCCGTCAAGCCGGTCAATAATCGCCTGCTGGATCTTCTTGTACTCCTCATAATCCAGGGTGTTTATGCGGATGGTCTCATCAAAGATCTCCTTAAACTTCTCCCCGATAAACGGCTTGGGAAACGCGATGATGGTAAAGCTGGTCTCATCCCCCGGCACGTACTCATTGCTGATGCGGGTACACGCATTGGCATGGGCAATGGTCAGCTTCTCCTGATCCGGGCTCAAAGCCAGGGCCTCCCGCTTATTCCGTGGCGCGAATCCCTCCTCCCCAAAAGTCTCGATGACAGCCGGGCCGCCGTACTCCCGCCCCTGACGCTTCCACTGCTCATGAGCCGCCTTAAGGGCAGCCTCCTTGTGGTCCGTAAATGCCTTATCCAGATACAGGGCCGTGTCATAGCGGTGGTCATACTCATACTGCTTGTTAGGCGAAGAACCGTGAAACCCCCTTTTCCGGTTGGGATTTTTGTTCACCGACCACACCGGAGCCCGGAAGATCACCGCCTCCAGCCCCATCTCCCCAAACAGCTCCACAGCACGGCGGACCATACGCTCAAAGCCCAGCTCGTAGATCACAGCCACGCTCTTCTTGCCCTCCAGCTTTTTGCCCATGACCTCAAAGCCCCTCCGATACCCTTCCGTGTATGTGCGGGCCATCTTGTCAATGGTCTCCTCCGGCAGATGGTTCAAAAAGTCGGCGATCTTTGCCTCCTCCTCAGACACATACTCCCCGTAATAATATAGATACCGCATATCCTCCAGATTGCAGTTCATGACAATATCTTTCCCAAAAGTCAGCGCCGGGTCCAGAAGCTCCCTGGTGCGCCAGCCCACCATCAGCTCCCTGTTATCCGTGTAAAACCGGTGCAAAAGCTCCTTCACCGCCCCCACATCCGGCACAGACTCCCCAAACAGATCGAAGATCTCCACAAACAGCTCGTTTAACACCGTGATCTCCGTCAGGCGGCTCTCCATAGCAAACGCAATCTGCCCCCGGATCTCCGTGTAGAGGGCAGCCATCACAGGCCCCCAGTCATCCCCCAGCATTGCCACGGCAAAGGCCGGGTTAGCGTAGCTCTCCTCATAGTGATCCGGCATAATATCCCCGTAGAGCATCTCGTTCCACTCCTCCAGCTGGGGAAGCAGAAGGGTACGGTAACGCCCCTCCTCCACCGCCTCGTACAACTCCTCGATCATGACCATAAAGTCCGACACCTTGACAAAATACCGGGTAAAGGGCTCTGGGGCGTTTACCTCCTGGCCAATAGCACCGATCTTGTCCATAGCCCGGTCAAACCGCTCCCTGATCCCTTTATTCATCTCCTCAAAAAACACTCTGTAATCCATTATCCTAAACCTCCTAATCCAATGGCAACGACTGCGGCCCAGCCTGCCAGCATCAACACGCCCAGGGCGATGCCCAGCCTTGCCAGTATATAATTTTTATCATCTTCCAGAAAAGAAATGCCTCCGTACCAGATGGCAGCCACGGACAAGAGCATACTGCACAGCCCCATGGCCCCGTGAGTCAGCGTAGCCTGTCCCTGGGTGGTCACCGCCCCGTAGAGCCCGCCTCCCCCCAGTAGCAGGGCAGCCACAGTCAGGACCATGGACATCTTGCTCCTTGCGGCAAAAGGTTTTCTCACATAGGATACCCTGGACGACTTGGTGAGAGCCGTCTCCTTGATCTCCCGGCGGTTCTTCTCTTTTCTGGCCTTGGAAGCCATGATCTCCTTTTTCCTGCGCTGTATTTCCCTCTCTCTCTCCCGCTGGGGCTCCAAATACTTCTGGATCACGCTCATCTCCCGGCCCGCGCCTGCTCCCATTCCTCTGGCACTCTTTCTACCTGCCGTCTTCTGGCGTCTCCCTGATCTCTGCGGCACGCCGTTTCCTCCTTACGCGGATCCCCTGCACCTTCTTATAGCAGAGAAATCCCAAAATCCCACCGATTGTATTTAATAATAAGTCGTCCACATCAAAGCTTCCCACCTGAAAGATCAGCTGGGTGGTCTCAATGCAGAGGCTTAAGAAAAATCCCAGTAAAAAAGCGTTGTACCACCGCCGTCCCCTTCTGCTGACGATGGGCAGGAAAAATCCAAACGGCATAAACCCTGCCACATTGCCCCCCAGATTGAGGATGACCGCCTTCCACCCCAGCTGCTTTCTGTACACCAGAAAGCGCCGGATCTCTTTAAATAGTTCCAGATTGTAGGCGTATCCCGCCTTCGTGCTGCCGGTTCTTCCAAAGGACTCGGCAAAAAACATGAAATAAACCAGGGCGATCAGGTACATGATAAACAGCACCCAGCCCATCTTCTGATTTTTCGTGGTATTCCGAATCATATATACTCCCGTGATCTCGCTGAACCTAAAACTTCGCGCACCCCTTAAACTCCTGACACGGACTGTTATGCACTGCCCGAAACCCGAAAGGGGCGCCGAAAACGGCAGTATCCCTCCCTGGAATACTGCCAGCCATCCCTAAAATGTGATCTCTGATTTTCTCTTCAGCAAAAGAGCACCTGTGACGATAGACACCGTCCCGGAGATCAGTCCCACACTGATCAAAACCACACCCACCGCAATATTGGCGGCTCCTATATTTCTCATGGTCTTATAAATACGCTCCATAGCTCACTCTCCTTTCCTGCCTTGGCCCTTTTCCTGGTACATTGTTGCACTAATTTGCGAGTAAATAGTGCTTGATATTCGTGTCATCCGTGCGTCTGCGAAGCGACGGCGTAGTGGCGCCTACGTCTAGCTCCGCACACATGCGGAGGACGCGGATCGGCAATATACAGATCATCTCACCCCATACTGCGCATAGTACGCGTCAATGTCAGCTTTCAGCTTATCATCGATCACCACCTGTCCCAGGCACTCCCGGTTGTAAAGACACTCCACCACGTCCGCCATGGTCACGATGGCATTGGCCTTAAACCCGTAAAGCTCCTGGATCTCCTCCAGGGCGCTTTTGTCCCCTTTCCCCCGCTCCATGCGGTTTAGAGACACCATAAGCCCCACGATCTCCACATCCCCCTGGGCCTTTAAGATAGGCAGCGTCTCCTCAATGGACTTGCCGGAAGTGGTCACATCCTCGATGATCACCACCCGGTCCCCGTCCTTTATGGGGCTGCCAAGCAGAATGCCCGCGTCCCCGTGGTCCTTCTCCTCCTTGCGGTTGGAGCAGTACCGGATATCCCTGCCGTACAGTTCACTGAACGCCATGGTGGCAGCCACGCTTAACGGGATGCCCTTATATGCCGGGCCGAACAGCACGTCAAAATCCTCTCCGTAGTGGTCGTGGATCGCCCTAGCGTAGTACTGGCCCAATCTGCGAAGCTGCGAGCCGGTGACATAGGCCCCTGCGTTCATAAAAAAAGGAGACTTTCTCCCGCTTTTCAACGTAAACTGACCGAACTTCAACACCTGGCTCTCCACCATAAACTCAATAAACTCTCTCTTGTAATCTTCCATAGGATGATCTCCTCCTTAAGCTTTCAGCTGCCTGTGCGATATTTTTCCCATTTTACCATATTCCATGCTCATATTCAACTGTTTTAGGCCATCTGGAAAGTGTTGATTTTTATAACTGCCTCTGCTATACTTAAAACCAGAGATCTTTTTAAGAAAGGGGGGATATGTATGGGGTTATCAGCCATTTCCGCTGCCATGCCCACAGGCAGCATCAACACAGGGCTGGATTATGTGATACTGTCCAAAGCTCTTGACACCGTGGAGCAGGACGGGGACGCTCTCACCAAGATGATGGAAGCCGCGGTCACCGGGCTTGGAGGTCAGATTGACATAAGGGCATAACCGACTCACACAAAGGAGCAGGCCAGAATGTACCGCGGCCTGCTTCTTTTTATTTCTATTTTCATCCTCTACTTTCTCCCCGGGTACTCGGAGGGCGACATCCCCGTCACGGCCCGGAAGATCCGGCTGAAATAAAACTGGTCCTTGTACCCCACCATCATGGCCACATCCTTGATAAACATATGGGGGTTCCGCTTCATGATCTCCTTTGCCCTGTTGATCCGGGCATTTCTCAAGTAGGTGTTAAAAGATTCCATGCCGTGCTTACGGAAGATCAGATTCAGGTATGACTGGGACAGATTAAACTCCCCGCACAGCGTAGAGACTGTCAGCTCCTGGGACAGATTGTCCTCCACAAATTCCCTGATCTCCTGGATAAACTCCGGCGAATCCAGCTTCACAGTCTCCTTGTCCCGCTTCCAGTACCGGGCCAGGATGCTCTTTAAACTCTCATACAAATCCCTGGAAGTCCCCGCCTCATAAAAAGCGTCCTCTAGCATCAGCTCCTCCTCCAGAACATCCTGTCTGCTGTTAAAATAGTTCTGCACCTGGGCTTCAAACTGCCGCACCATCCTCTCCAGCCGAAGCTGGGGACACTTTATGGCCTCAGCCTTCTGGATCAGATTCCACAACTCCTCAAAGATCTTCCCGTAATCCCGCCTTTCCAAATACCGGTTCACGCCCTTTATGACTTCCGCCTCATAGATCGCCCCCTCCGATTCCTTTGCCGGCCGGCCGCCTCTCTCCCCTCCGCCCCCGTCTCCTGCCAGGAGCGTCTGGGTCACACCTATGGACAGCCGCCGGTTCATCTCCCCGTACACTCCGCTGACCGCGGCCTCAAGCCTTTCCCTGGGAACGGCGTCCTCCATCATCACTAGGGTCACGAAGTTATGAGGCCCCCTTTTCCTGTCACGCTCCGCCCGGAAAAAGTCCATAAATTCCTCCCTGGAAACAGCCCCCTTAGGACAGAGATACAGAGCCTCCCTCTCATCCCTTCCATAGATAAACATGGTGTGCTCCTCCTCGGAGATAAGCTCGATCTCCCTGGTGTCCGTAAAACGCCTGGGCAGACCGTTCTCCCTTATGACCGCCACATAGTAAGCCGGCTCCGGAAAATACCGGCTCATCTTCTCCTCCCTCACCTTCTCCCCCATGATCATGGACTTGGCCAGCTCCTTTCGCTGTTCATACACCCTCTGGCCCAAAAGGCCCAGCGTGGGCTTAACAGCCTCCAAAAAACCGGCCGGAGTCACCGGCTTTAAAATATAATCCGCCGCCCCGCAGGTGAGGGCCGTCCTCACATACTCAAACTCCTGATAGCCGCTTAAAAGCAGCACCGGCACCTCCTCCCCCAGATCCTTGATGGCCTTTATCATATCAAGTCCGTCCATAACCGGCATCTTCACATCGCTGATGATCAGATCCGGCATACACTCACGAAACCTGGCAAGTCCCTCCTTCCCGTCAGATGCAGTGGCAGCCACTACAAGCTCTGGGCATTTCTTCTCTATAATACCGCATATATACTCCAACGCGGCCGGTTCATCATCTACCACTAAAACACGAAACATGATCCGCTTCCACCTCCTTAGAGAGCATTCCTGGAACCTGTTTCCTCATTGTCAAAAGGCGCTGTTATCACCACCTTTGTCCCCCGGTCCAATGGCTGGACCGAAAGATCTGCGCCGCCGCCAAAAAGAAGCGTCAGTCTGGCATAGGTATTTAAAAGTCCCATGCCTCCAAATTCCATCTCAATATTCGTATTATTTTCCTCCAGCTTCTTCTTCATCCGGTCCATATTTTCCCCAAGCTTTTGGGCCGTCCCCTGGCTGATGCCCATTCCGTCGTCCGCGATCTCTACCTGCCACAGCCCTCTCTCCTCCAAAAGCCTCCCCTCCACCGTGATCCCAAGAGTATCCTGACCGCTGCCAAACCCGTGCTTTATGGAGTTTTCCACGATCTGCTGGAATACGATCTTTGGCAGTATCTGCCCTTTCAGCCGCTCATCCACCTCTATGGTGTAGGAAAGCCTGTGCATATACCGCAGCTTCATCAGGTACAGATACTTTTCCAGATACCCGATCTCCTCCTCCATGGTAGCGTAGCGCTTGCGATTGCCTGTGGCATAGCGGAACATCCCTGACAGGCTGCTGCAGATCTGGCAGATGGTCTCGTCCCCCAGAGAAAGGGCCCTGCCGGAGATCACATTCATCACATTATAGAAAAAATGAGGATTGATCTGGGCCTGCAAAAGGTCATAGTGGGCCTGGAGCTGCAGATAGGACAGGTTCTTCTCCTTTACAAGGGACTCCTTAAGCCTTTTTATCACCTGTCCGTAGGCATTGGAAAGGGCCCTGATCTCGTCAATGCTGTTTTCGATCTGGACAGACTCCTCCAAATTGTCAAGATTCATATGCTCCATCCGCTGGCGGAGCTCATTGACCGGCTCCGCCATCTTCTTTGAGCCATGGTAGATAAACACCGCAAAGATCCCTGTAAACATCAAAAGAACAGAACACGTCAAAATCATCACTCCTGACATCTTCTGCATAATCACACTGCTGTCCTCTATAAGCAAAATGGTCATGCCTGTTAGATCCGAACAAACCGCGGAGACGATCTCCTTTTTGCCGGTTGCAGGGTTCTTTACCTGAAATATTCCTGTCTTTCCTTCAAGCCCCATCATCCTGTAACCGTCTGCTGTCTCCCGGTCCGCCGTCCCATAGAGGGCTTCTCCCCCTTTTAACATGGCCATGACCCGTATGTTGTCGTCGTATGTATGAAAAATCTTGTCTAAACTTTCCTCTGTCTGCTGCACCTCCAGATACGCCCCGTATCCGACGATGCCTCGGACCATGCCGTAGGTCCGCCGTCTGTCGTAAAGCCCCCACAGATCCTCACCGGGCGGAATAAGGACCACCCGCCCCTTCTTCGCGCGGGCCTGATCCGTCCACCGTCTCTGTCCCCTGGGCGCCCGATCCACCACCTTCCGGCTGTCAAAATCATAGCTTGCGAAAACATCCCCCGCGTCACTGTAGATCAATGCCCGGTAATACCGCTTCACAAGGTAGTAGGCGTTAAGCCTGACCGTCACCTGCTTTTTCGCCTCCTCCCGGTAAACGCTGCCTTCCGGGACGGTCTTTAAGATTCTCAACGCCTCCAGCAGCTCTCCGTCTGACAGGATGGCCTCACTGGCCATCTCCATGGAACTGTACTGAAGATCCATCTGCTGCACCATCTGTCCTGCCATGACCTGAAGCCGGGCGTACTCCATAGAACCGTACCGCTTCCTGGACGAGTACACATAGACCAGGAACACAGAGGTCACTGACACGGCAAAAAACACAACATAGTGGATCAGAAGCTTCTTTTGAAATCGCATATGGCACCTGCTTTACCTTTTAAGTATAAAGAATAAAAGGGAGATTGGCAAGAGGATTCGAAAAAAGATAACGAGAATCAATCCCAAAGAACCCCAAGCTGGAGCGCCTGCAGCCTGCAGTCCTCGTCATAGGCCGCGGCAGCCTCCCCCGCCGTCAGCTCCCCCAGACACAAGGACTGGGTGATGGAGGAACACTTGGCCCCCTTTATCGCAGTCTCAAATTCCATGGCAACCTTTGTCTTTCCCGCGTCAAAGTACGGCTGCATGTCGTCCCCCGGAATGCCGAACACACCGATCCGGTCCGCCGCTTCCTTTCCGTACAGGGAGTAGATGTTGGACAAAGCCTGTGTCAGGCAGATCCAGTGAGCGCCCTCTCCCCCGGCCAGCATCCGGCACACCTGACCATAGGAAGCCTCCTTATGACCCTCCTGAAAGTAGGGGAGCAAGTCCTCATATTTCTCCCAGCTTCGCAGAGCGGCCCGGTGTGACGCATACCCGGCCTCACCGCTCTCGAACCTGGCTGCAAAATCATGGTCAAAAGCCATCACGTTGTAATGATCCCCCAAAAACAGAACCTGGGTCATGGACTTACTGGCCGTGGAACTCAAACAGGCGGTATAACCCGCCTGCTCCACAGTCTGGCAGTTAGCCAGAAAATCGTCCCATGTGTGAGGGAGCTTAAGACCCAGCTCCTCATATATAGGTTTGTAATACATGACCGCCCCGGACTGGGTGGAGGCGAAGGGAACGCCGTACACCACCCCGCCCACCGTGACGGAACGTCTGTAAATGTCATCATACTTGTCTGTAAACGGCTGGCCTGTCAGGTCCATAAGGTACTCCGAAGGGTCCATGGCCCTTAAAAGGGAGCCGGAATTGTACACCAAAAGGTCTGTCATCTCCCCTGCGGCAAGCCTTGTCTTTAATACGCTGTCGTCCACTTTGTACTTGATCTCAATGGTAATGCCCAGCTCACTTTCTGCCAGGTCACACACCGCCTTCAAACCGTCCAATGCCACGTTGCTGTCGATCAACAGGGATAAGGCGGCCTCACGGTACACCTGCCTGTCCTCAGTCCTGGCTTCTGCCTCAGAAGTCCTCTCCGACGCTGCTCCTGTCGCAGCGGCTGTCATGGCTTCCGTCCCCTTTGCTGTCGTCTCTGATGTCGTCGCCTGCGCCGCCGCGCGGCCCCTATGACACCCGGCCAGACCGTGTACCGTCAGGACCGCGGCCAACGCCAGCAAAAGCGCCTTATAGATCTTTTTCACAACCAAAAAATCCTCCTTAGTCAGTAACTCCAGAACGAACTTCCGAGACTTCTGCCAGTGTCTGAGCCTTCCATGGTGTCCGTGTTCTTGTCTGCCGCGATGTCAACATGATGTAGATCTCTCTGTCTGCCGCGATGTCTGTGATCTCGTCAACTAAGCTGTCCCCTGTGATGTCTATAATTCTGTCAACTTAATTGTATCATGGAACCCGCCGTAACAACATGGACAATCCACCAAAAGTGAATGGAAAAAATTTTCTTTCTACTATGGAACCTTTTCTTGGAATTCGAAATACTATATGGAAAGTCGCCAAATTGCAAGAATATTTTTCCAAAAACATGTTTACAAACCGTTAAAATATTGTTAGAATTTTAATAAAGAACTTGAAACCATTACTTGAAACAATCACGGATATATCGCATAGAACGGAGGACATAAGCCATGAAAAAACAAAGAGCAATCATTACCACCATAATAGCCGCAGCACTATCTGTCTCGCTGGCAGGCTGCTCCGGTGCCGCAGGCAGCTCGAAGGCGGAAGCCATGGATTTTCAGGCAAAGCTGGAATTAAAAGCGCCCGACCCGGCGGTGGGCAGCAGCCCAAAGATCCTGTTTGTGGGAAACAGCCATGTATTTTACAACAACCTCTCCATGATGTTTTTAAACATCGTCAACAGCCAGGGCTACAAAAGCAGTGTAAAAGAACTTTCTTCCGGATATTACAGCCTGAAACAGTACGCGGACACCGACGACCAGGGCGGCGCCCTTCTGGATAAGACCTTTAGCAGGGAAAACTGGGATTTTGTCATCCTCCAGGAAAATACCAGCATGGCCCTCGCAAACGCCGCTGAAAAGGAGATGTTCCCACCCTCCCGGATCCTGGACGAGAAGATAAAGGCCGCAGGGGGACAATCCGTGTTCCTCATGACCTGGGCTCCGAAAAACGGCATGAAGATCGGCCTTTCCCAGCAGAAGCGGGAGGCGGTCCAGGCCAATCTGGCCGGAAGCTACATGACCATCGCCGATGAGCTGGACGCCCTCTTAGCCCCCGCCGGCATAGGGTTTATGCGCTGTGCCCAGGAGTACCCGGACATCGAACTGTGGGATACGGATAAGCAGCACCCCTCCCTGGCCGGAAGCTATCTGGCAGCCTGCATCCTGTACTCTGTCATCTATCAGGAATCCCCGGAGAACTGTCCCTACATCTCCGAGCTGGACCAGGATGTGGCCTCAAAGCTGCAGAGCATCGCCGCTGATCTGGTGCTGGGGTGATCCCAGTACCTCTGGTTGTGCTATTTGCTCGTGAATTAATGCAACGATGTACTAGAGCGTGTTTGAAAATTCATTCCCGTCTGGCCGAGGATCTTTATAAAGTCCCCGGGCATGGGAGCCTTAAAGCGCCTTCCCGACAGATAGGCCAGAGGCTCCCTTATGGCGGGGAATTCCACCTCAAAGGCGTGGAGCATCTGACGGCGGATGCCGAACCTCTTTTTCGCGTCCTCATTTACCTGTGGATCCCCGTATTTTGGATCCCCCACCAGAGGATGGCCTATGGAAGCTAAGTGTGCCCGTATCTGATGGGTCCGCCCTGTAATCAGCGTCACCTTTAAGATTGTGTACCCCTTCCCCGCCCTGTCCCCAAAGGGGAGATACCCCAGCGGCTCATACCGGGTGGCCACAGGCGCCAGGCCGGGTCCGCCTTCTTTATAGATCCTCACCTGATTCAGATCCGGGTCTTTCATGAGAAATCCTTCGATGGTCCTGCTTTCCCTGACCTCTCCCCTGACAATACAGCAATAATATTTGTGGATGCTCCTGTTCTTAAAGACCTCCGCCATGATCTGCAGGCCGGCCAGAGATTTGCCTGCAACCACCAGACCGCTGGTATTGCGGTCAAGGCGGTTGCAGATCCCTGGCCGGAAGGTCCTAAGCCCCTGGGGCGTCACGGCCCCTGTCTCCAGAAGATAGCCGGTCACATACTCCACCAGGGACTCATCCCCCTCCTTTGCCTTCTGGGACAGCATCCCCGCCGGCTTGTTGATCAGCAGAATGTGGTCGTCCTCATAGAGGATATCCAGAGAGACATTTCCCCTGGTCCGCGCCGGGACTTTGGAAAACTTCTCGATAGTCTCCTCCGCCAAAAACAGCTTGATCTCATCCCCGGCCGAAAGCTTTTCCGAGCCGTCGCATTTCTTCCCGTTGAGGGTGATATTCTTCTTGCGGATCATCTTGTAGATAAATCCTTTGCCGGCCAGATCCAGATATTTCCCAAGCAGTTTGTCCAGCCGCTGTCCGGCTTCCCTGTCCGTTACCACGATAATTCTCATGACAATTCCCTGTCCATTGCCGTCATGACCGCCAGAAGCCAGGAGTGGGGAACCACCTTACACAGCAGGAAAAAGGCCTTCATAGTCAGGCCAAATACAGACACGGGCTTTCCCACACAGCTGTCCCTCAATGCCTTTCGAACCACCTTCTTCGGGTCCGCCATCATCAGCCTTTTGTACACCGCGATCTTCCCCGTACTCTCCGCAATGTCGAAAAACTCCGTCTCCACCGGCCCTGGACACACGGCGGTCACCCGGATAGCCCTGTTTTTAAGCTCCGCCCCCAATGCCCTGGAATAGCTGAGGACAAAGGCCTTGGTGGCCGCATAGACCGCAAACCTGGGCTGGGGCAGAAAGGACGCCGCAGAGGCAAACTGGATGATCCTGCCGCCCCGGCTCATGTATGGCAGTACCAGGCGCGTCATGGCGCAGAGGGCCTCACAGTTGAGCCGGATCATATCCGCATCCAAGGCCATATCAATCTCCTCCACCCTTCCGATCTTTCCAAATCCTGCGGCGTTGACTAAGAATCTCACCCTGGGCTTTTCCTCCTTAAGAACCTGTAAAAAGGTTTGCCGCTCCTGTAGAGATGTGATATTCATGGGAAAGCAGCGGATCCCGGCAGGCATCCGCCCTTCCAGCTCCTTAAGCCTGTCCTCCCTTCTGGCGATGAGCCAGATCTGGTCAATCCCTCCAAACTGGTCTCCGATCTCAAGAGCCATCTGCCGCCCCATACCCGATGAGGCGCCTGTTATGATTGCGATCTTCATAAAATATTCTTCCTTTCCTAACTTGGATAAAATGAGGCTTTAAATTCGTTATTATTGCCGGATTGTTTAGTCGAAGTTGTCGTGGGCCTGGGATAGGCGCAGAGAATTGAGGATCTCCTTGGCATAGCATCTTTCCTATGGATAGAGTCCGGTTAGATGCCCACTCCACAAACTCCGGAAAGGTGGGAAGGTGATATCCTCCTTCCGAAGCCCAAAAGGCAGCCTGTGAAGATCCAAGATCTCACAGCTGCCATTAGGTTGTACTTTAAGCACCGGACAGTCCTTTAACATCACTTCCATGTTATCACTGCCCCTCTTTTTTTACTTCTTCTGCAGATATTTCCTAAGGTCAAGGGCAACCGCCACCACGATCACAAGACCCTGGGCAATGTAGGTGTAAGCCGGATCCACGCGGAGGAACTGGAGACAGATCTTCAGGATCTCAAACACCAGCACGCCTACCAAAATACCACCCACTCGGCCGACGCCGCCGTTGGCGGACACGCCGCCGATGGTACAGGCCGCGATGGCCTCCAGCTCATAGCCCATGCCGGTGGCTGTAGAAGCGCCGCCGGCCTTTGCACCCACCAGAAATCCTGCCAGAGCGTACATGCAGCCAGCCAGCACATAGATGCGGATCAGGGATCCCTGCACATTCACGCCCGCAACCTGAGCCGCGTTCTCATTGCCGCCAATGGCGTACATATATTTGCCGTGGCGGGTCTTGTTGTACAGAAACAGAAAATATCCTCCTACGATCATCGCAAAGATCATCAGGTATGGGATTGGTCCCAGGGAGCCGCTGGCCACGGTCAGATAGCTCTTCTTGTACCCGCCCATAGGCTGGTTATTGGTGATCAGGGAGCAGAGACCGTAGATAATGGTCTGCATGCCCAGGGTGGCGATGAAGGGCGGAACCTTCAGCATGGAGATCACGATACCGTTGACAGCGCCAAAACCGCCCATGATGATCATAACAATGACAAGGGCAACCGGCCACGGGATATCCGGCATCCAGGGAAACATCCGGGCCGAATAGTCAATGCTCTGGAGCATCATGGCCGAGAGACAGGCAGCCAGACCCACGGCGCGGCCTGCGGAAAGGTCGGTTCCCTTGGTGATCAGACAGCCTGACACGCCGCAGGCGATGATAAACCTTGGGGATACATTTACCACCAGGTTCTTAAAGTTTGTTATGGTAAAGAAATTCTTGGTCGTGCATCCGGTCAGGATGGCCAGCATCACGATTAGGATGATGATGGCATTGTTGGACATGAATTTTTTCACGTCAAAAGATTTTGCTGATTTTTCCATGATAATGTTCTCCCTCCTTATTCAAACTGGGTGGCCAGAGCCATGATGTTCTCCTGGTTTGCCTTGTCCCCGTCTATAAATCCGGTCACCCGGCCGTCGCACATGACCATAATGCGGTCCGACATGCCGATAAGCTCGCTCATCTCAGATGAGATCATGATAATGCTCTTGCCCTGCTTTGCCATCTCGGCAATGATACAGTAGATCTCGTACTTGGCGCCTACGTCGATTCCTCTGGTAGGCTCATCCATAATAAACACATCCGGATCATTGGCCAGCCAGCGGCTGATAAGCACCTTCTGCTGATTGCCGCCGGACAGAGACTGTATCTGAGTCTTGGACGACGGCGTCTTGATGGAGAGCTTGGCTACGTTCTCCTGCACCAGGTTCTCGATCTTGGCGTCATCCAGCATAAAGCCTCCGATCAGATACTGGTTCAGAGAGGCGATGGAAACATTATCCGCAATGGACAAAACGCCCAATATGCCCGTGGCCCGCCGGTCCTCGGTCAGCATGGCAATGCCGTTGTTGATGGCACCCTTGGGCTGAGTGATCCTTAACTCCTTGCCGTTGTATGTAATCTTCCCCGCTGTGTGGGCCCGAAGTCCGAACAGACCCTCCATCAGCTCCGTCCGCTGGGCTCCAACCAGACCTGCCACTCCCAGGATCTCCCCCTTTCTAAGCTGGAAGGAGGCGTGGCGGAAACTTTTGGGGTTGATGGAGGTAAAGTCCTCCACCTCAAACACCACTTCCCCTGGCGTGTTGTGACGCTCCGGATACAGCTCCGACAACTCCCGGCCTACCATTTTGGTGATGATAAAGTCCGTGGTCAGATCCTTGGAAGACCAGGTTCCGATGTACTGGCCGTCCCGCATGATGGTCACTTCGTCGCTGATGCGCAAAATCTCGTCCATCTTGTGGCTGATGTAGACAATAGAGACGCCTTTTGATCTCAGCTCGTCCACAATGGTAAACAGCGCCTCCACCTCCGCGGCTGTCAGGGAGGATGTGGGCTCATCAAGGATCAGCACTTTACAGTCAGCGGATACTGCCTTGGCGATCTCCACCAGCTGCATCTGAGACACGGAGAGACTGCCCAGCCTTGCCCTGGCGTCAAAGTTTAAGTGAACCTCTTTAAGAACCCTGGCGGCGTCCTCATACATTTTGTCATGGTCAATGACTGTAAGCGGCCCCATCTTTTTGGTGGGATACCTGCCCACATAGATGTTCTCGCCGATGCTTCTCTCCGGAATAGGCTGCAATTCCTGATGCACCATGGCAATGCCCCGGTTTAAGGCGTCCAAAGGCCCTTTGATCTGAACCGGCTCCCCTTCGTAGATCACTTCACCCTGATCCATGTGATAGATACCGAACATACACTTCATCAGGGTGGATTTTCCGGCTCCGTTCTCGCCCATCAGGGCATGAACCGTACCGGGACGCAGATTCAGCTGCGCGCCGTCCAGCGCCTTGACGCCCGGAAATGTCTTTACGACATCCCGCATTTCCAAACGATACTCTGACAATTTGCTGACCCCCTTTATTATTTTCCTAAATCCAATCCCGCGGCTGGGTACATGATCCCAAACGCAGGTGATCTCTCCGCCCAAAACAGGCAGAAAATCAAGAAGTGCGTGCGCCAACGCACACGCACTTCCCAATGTCTCACGCTTTCAAATCTCTATAATCCTTCCATAATTACTGGAAGTCAGCAGCGTTCTCCGGAGTTACCTTTACATAGTCAACATAGATGGACTGCTCGCCGGACGCATAGGTCTTGCCGCCTAAAAGAGCTTCCATAGCCTCCACAGCGCCTGCTGCCTGGCCGTTGGCATCGTTGAGAACCGTACCGGTCATGTTGCCGTTCACAACCTCATTGAGGGCAGCGTCAAGAGCGTCAACGCCTACCAGATAGATGTCCTCGTTGACCTTGCGGCCTGCTGCCTGGATGGCCTGCAGAGCGCCGATGGCCATATCGTCGTTGTTACAGAAGATAACCTCAATGTCATTGCCAAACTTGGCAAGGTCATTCTGCGCGATCTCCTGGCCCTTGTTGCGGTCCCAGTCACCACGCTGAAGATCAAGCTCTTCCACCTGCATCCCCGCATCGGTCAGCGCTTTTACGGAGAACTCGGTACGATACTGAGCGTCCACGTTCTCCGGGTCGCCCTGGATCATGATATAGGAAACTTTGCCGTCGCCGTTGATATCGCCCTTGTTGGGGGTATCCAGGATCAGCTCGCCCTGCATGGTACCGGACTGACGGGCATCGCAGCCAACGTAAACCAGCTTCTCATAGGTGCTCATCTGCTCCGCAGTAGGCTCGCGGTTGATGAGAACCGTGGGGATATCCGCATCCTTCACCGTAGCGATGATCTGGTCTGCCGCGGAAGTCATAACCGGGTTGATGATCAGAGCGTCAACTTCCTGAGCGATAAAGTTGTTGATCTGGTTGTTCTGCTCGGCCTGGTCGTTCTTGCCGTCCATAACGGTAACGGTGTAGCCCTTGCCTTCCAGGATCTCCTGAAGAGCATTACGGTAGGTGGTCATGAACGCGTCGTCAAACTTGTAGATGCAAACGCCGATGTTTCCGCCGGCTCCGCCTGCCGCTTCAGCCTCCTTAGCCGTCTCCTCAGCCGCGTCTTTAGCCGCCTCTGTGGTAGCGTCAGCCGCTGCCGCCGTGGTGGTCTCTGCCGGAGCCGCTGTAGTAGTCTCCGCGGAATCTCCGCCGCCGCAGGCCGCCATGGATACTACCATCATGGATGCCATCGCCATAGCAGTAACTTTTCTTGCTAATCTCATAATTGTAAAATCCTCCCGTTATTCTGCTCACTTTGAGCTATTTTATCAGATTCTGTCATATGTATATTTATACATTTGTATACAATGACTACTGACATTGCCTATTATAGAAGATTTTTTGCTTATTTTCCATAAGAAATTCTTTGATTTTTTATTAATTTTCTTTGAATGTCATGATTTCCTGCAAAACCCAGTAATACGCTCCGTCCGTCAGCGGATACGAATCCGGCAGCTCCTGGCCCAGAGCACAGCTGGCCGCCAGCTCCATGATGGCCCCGGCGTAGACCTCCTTGTTGGCTGACACGGTTCCCAGAAGCTTTCCCGCCTCCAAAGCCTCCGTCCCCGGTATGGTGCCGTCGATCCCTACCACGTTCACATCCCGGATCCCGGCCCGCTCCAGGGCGTCAATGGCCCCCAGAGCCATATCGTCGTTATTGCTGACCACCAGCTCAATGGTATCCGGCCAGGCGTCAAGCCACTGCTCCATCAGGGCCGACGCCTGGCTCCTCTCCCAGTTGGCGATGCCGCCGGTGATCTTCTCGATAGGCACGCCGCCGTCTTTTAAGGTCTGAATGGACCACTCCGTGCGGATCAGGGAATCTTGGTGGCTGCTCTCCCCTTCCAGCAACACATAGCTGACCACCCCGTCCCCGTTTATGTCCAGGGCCCGGGGATCTTTTCTGTAAAGGTCCACCACGATCCACCCCTGGAGCACGGCAGTCTCCTTTGCGTCCACGCCCACATAGTAGAGCTGATCCCAGCGGTTCATATCCTCCTCCACCGGCTGCCTGTTAAAAAACACCACAGGAACCCCGGCGGTCATGGCCCGGTCGATCATGAGGGAAGCGTCCATGCGGTCCACCGGATTGATGCACACCACATCGCACCCAAGAGAGATAAACCGCTCCACCTGGTCGTTCTGAACATTCTGGCTGCCCTTGGCGTCCTGAATGTCCAGTGTCACCTTGATACCCCGGGACTGCTCATACTCCTTGGCCTTTTCCTCCAGCTCGCCCCGGATGTTGTTAATAAACGTATCCTCCCCCCGGTACAGGCTGATCCCGATGCGGATGGACGACTTGTCCTCCTCCTTTGGCTTTCCCTGACAGGAAGTCAGGACCAGACAGGCCGCAGCCATAAGGATCGCTTTCTTTCCTTTCACCCTGTTCTCCTCCAATGTTTTGGTTGGGCGCTCTCGGAAACTCCCTTGCACCCATCTTTGTGGCCAAGCTTCCGGGAACACGCTGATTTTTGTCTGCCGCCCTATTCCACTGGATACAAAAGCATTTCGTACTCAGGCCTGCGCAGATCCTCTTTCTCAATATAATACGAATCCAGCTTAAGCCGCCTGTGTCCGCCGCCCGCCTCCAGGGCCTGGATAGCCATCTCCACGCTGCGGTATCCCAGACTGAACTGGTCCGTGACGCAGATCCCGGTTATCAGCCCCTGATCCAGATAATTTAAGACCCCTAGGGTACTTCCCCTGCCGTAAAGTCCGCCGACGCCCCCGTGAGAGGAGGGAGCTCCCTCCAGACTCCCGGCCTGCCCCGGCCCATATTCCCGGGTCTTTCCAGAGGCTCCGGCTCCAAAAAGCCCGTGATTTTCCCCAAATATCCCGGCGATCTCCGTCAAAAGCTCTGTGCTCTGGGCAAGGATCATGGTCCGCCCTTCCTCCCGTCCCCGGCTTCCCAGAGCCAAAACAGCCTCGGATAATGCCGGCCCTGTACTCTCCGCCCTCACAGTCATCCACCTTATCCCTTCCTGGTCAAAGACGTCCTTGGCCCCTTCCAGAAAAAGCCGGTCCATAGCACTTTTCCTTCCCGTCTCCTCAAAGATCACTGCCTGACAGCCTTCATCCATCCTCACAGCCATCTCCCGGGCCAGACGCTCCCCCATCGCTTTGTGGTCCGGGGCTATGGTCCCCGCCGCCCCTTCCCCTGCCTGACCTGATCCCAAAAGCACCACAGGCACCGACACCTGCCCCTGGGCCAGGGCGGACACCACCCGTTCCTCGTCTGCCGGAATGATGATAAGGGCATGGGCGCCGTCCTGCTGCTCCCGGCTCATAAGCTCAATCTGCTGATCCCCGTCCAGCCGCTTATACAGCGTGATAAACTGGACGTCCCCGTGAAACTCCATGGCAGCCTGCTCTATGCCCTTGCGGAAATTCACATAATTGTCATCCCTGACATCCTCAATGATAACGGCGATCTGGTACACCTCCCGCTCCGGCTCCCTGATGATCAGGTCTGTGGAGCACATCAGAAACAGAACCGTCAGAAAGGCCACATACGCCAGTATCAGCGCTTTTCCCCGTCTCCCGATCATAGCCGCTCCTTCTCCCATGTTCCCTGGACTCCGGCCGGCTCGCCGGAATCCAGGGCCGGAAGGCGGATCTCCACCCTGGTTCCCTCGTCCGGCTCCGACCAGATGGAAAGTCCGTACTCCCGGCCAAAATACAGCCGTATCCGCTCATTTACATTCTTGACCCCGATGCCTGAGCCCCGCTTTGAGGACACGTGGGGCTTCTCTCCCAGAAGGCTGTCCACCTGGTCTTTTGTCATCCCCAGGCCGTTGTCACTCACCTCAAACCGCAGATCCTCCCCCTCCCTTCTCACCGTCACCCCTATCTTGCCGTCGCCGTCCATAAATTCCATGCCGTGATAGATGGCGTTCTCCACCAGAGGCTGCAGCATCAGCTTTAAACTGGCAAACTCCATGACGTCCTCCCCGGCGTCTATCACATAGGTAAATTTATTCTTAAAGCGCATCTGTTGGATCATCAGATAATTGCGCGCGTGCTCCAGCTCGTCCCGGACCGTGATAATGCTCTTTCCCCGGCTTAGGCTGATGCGGAAAAACCGGGCCAGGGCCGTCACCACCTCCACCGCCTCCTGCTTCTGCTCATTTTCGATCATCCACACAATGATGTCTAGGGTATTGTAGAGAAAATGGGGGTTGATCTGGGACTGCAATGTGTCAAACTCCCGCTTCCGCTTGTTCTCGTGTTCTGCCACCATATCCTCCATCAGTCCCTGGATCCTGGCCGCCATGTCCCTGATGGAGCGGCCCAGATGGCGGATCTCGTAGGAGCCTCCCAGATACACAGGGGCGTCCATCTGCCCGGCTTCAATGGCGTTGACCGACTTTTCCAGCTCCTGGATAGGGGTGGTGATGCGGGAAGAGATAAACGCGTTGATCAGCACCAGCAGAAACAAAAACGCCGCCACCGCAAACACCGCGAAAAGCCGCGTCTTCAGATTGCTCAAAGACAGCCCTTTTTCCGGCGTGACGCTTATAAGCTTCCAGCCTGTGTAGCCCACGGACTTGACGCTGACCTGCCGCCGCTCGCCGCCAAACACCTCTTCATAGCTGCCGTCCCGATACCCTGCGGCCTCCTCCACATTTTCCTCCATCTGCCCGGTTCCGATCAGCTGCATCTTGGGGTGGTAGATGATCTGGCCGTTGCCCGCGATCATATAGAGGTATCCGCCGTTGCCAAGGGTGATGTTGTCCAGGATCTGCTGTAAGCTGCCATAGCGGATGTCGATCAGCAGGATGCCCTGGTCCGTGGAAGTGCCCCGGGTGATCTCAACGGCCCTGGTCAGGGTGATGACCCACCGGTACTGGTTCTCATTGTTGTCAAAAATATACTGCACGTGAGGAGTGGTAAAATGAAGGTTGTCCGGCCGTTCCAGGGTGTTGTGAAACCACTGCTCTTTCGTCACGTCAAGCCCTGTCTTCAGCCTGGCCGCAGGCACTGCCTCCAAGATCTCCCCCTCCTTGCCAAGGAGAGCGATATTGGCCACGCTGTCTTTGTTGTTGTCGTAGAGAAGGGTGATCTGGCTGTTTACCGATTCCCTGGAAAGGTCCGCGTTTTTTATGACGCCGTAATACAGGCTGTCAGACAGCTTCCGGATGGTCCGCAGATAGGAGTCCACGGACCGGCTCACCTGCCCTAAGACCGCCTGGTTCTCCTCCTGCACAGCCGCCGTCAGCTGGCGGGACATCTGCATGTACATGGCCGCCCCGATCAAAAGCACCGCCACCAGGGCGCTGACGGTAAAGTATATAAAAATGGTGTAGCGGATGCTGGTCTTGTGCCAGAATCCCGCCGGCTCCTCCCGGTCCGGCTCCTTTATGATCTCTCCCAACCTCTCTCCTCCCGCCCTTAAGCCTTTATCCTGTCTGCTTTTGCCCGGCAGGGATCCATGTCCTGTCACGTCTGAGGACTTTTCCGGTAGGCTGTAGGCGAAATATGGTACTTTTTCTTGAACACATAGCTAAAATAATTCTGCTCCTGATACCCCACTTTCCGGGCGATCACATAGGTCTTGTCATCAGTCTCGTTCAAAAGCTCCACCGCCCGCTTTAGCCGCACCTCTGTCACGTAGTTCACATAGCTCTGCCCTGTCTCTTTTTTAAACATGGTGGAAAAATAGGCGGGGCTCATGTGCAGGTGACGGCAGAGCATCTCCACCGACAGCTCCGGGTTGGAGTAATTCTGCCGGATATACTCCTTTGCCTCCAGGATCACCCTTTTTGCCGTATTGTCCCGCTCCTGGTTCATGGCCTCGTTCATCCGGCACGCGATAGAGATCAGTTTGTCCGCAAATTCTTCTCTCCGGTAAGTGCCTTCCAGGATATCCTCGTACAGGGCATGGCCGTCAAACATCTCATTCATATTCAGGTCATACTGCTGCATCAGCCTGGTCATGCAGTTGACAATAGACAGCATGTACACCTGATACTGTCTGGCATGGACTTTGGCGTCGTCCATGCGGGACGCCAGGTTCCCTATGACTCTGACGATGGCGTCCCGGGGACCGAACTTAACGGCCCCGATCAGTTCCTCCTCCTCTTTGCCCTCCAGCTGAAGCTTGCCCCTGCTCACCGGCTCCACATCATTGATGTAGATGGCTTTTCCCTTTCCCACAATGGCCTGGTATCCCAAAGCGTCCACCGCCGACTCATAGGACCGGGCGATCTCCTCCAGCCCGCCGCAGCTGTGGCCCACCCCCACGGTGATGGCCACCTCCAGCAGACGCCTGCTCTCCCTGCAGATGTCATTTAGCATGTTGATCAGCCCTGTCTGGGTATTGCCGTCGTCTATAGCGCTGATCATGGTAATACCGTCGGTGGAGTTAAACATGACAAACCGGCAGTATGGCCGCAGATGATCTTCCGCCAGCCTGCGCACGGAGATGGGGATCAGTTCCTGATGATGGGAAAATGCCTTCCCCTCGGTCCGCCCGATCTGTTCCACATGGATCACCGCCGCCAGCCATTTGCGGGCATCCAGAATGTCGATGGCATACTCCTTTAGCTTTGGCTCTATGGACGCTCTGTCAGCCCTCTGGCGCACCAGGTCATTTAAAAACAGCTCCCGAAGGATAGGCAGACTCCCCAGATAGCTCTCCCGAAGGGCGTCAATGTCCCGGCGCTGGGAGATCTCCTGGTCTAAGCTTACCCGGACCTTCTTAAGGATCCTGGCCAGCTCCTGACCGTTGACCGGCTTTAAGATGTACTCTGTCACCCCCAGCTTGATGGCCTGTTTGGCATACTCAAAATCATCATACCCAGAAAAGATCAGGATCTTTGTGGAGGGGTACTTCTCCCGGATCCGGGCTGCCAGAGTCAGGCCGTCCATGTAGGGCATGCGGATATCCGTCATCACCACATCCGGCTCTAAAATCTCCACCTTCTCCAGAGCGTCCTGGCCGTTCTCCGCGTCCCCGGCCACATAAAACCCCAGCTGCTCCCAGTCCATCTTCCGGATAATGGCCTTGCGCACCTCCTCCTCGTCGTCAACCAGCATGATGCCGTATAAACCCATGGGTCCTACCTGCCTTTCTAAAAATGGTTTTTACACTTCAGCTCCCCCGGCTCTGTCTCAACAATCTCCATTTTGCTATGATGCCATATTGATTTAGGAAAATCCGGATTGTATATGCTATTATAACCTTTTTTTTCGCTATGGACAATCAATTTCTTCCTGGGGGGGCGTAAGTTCTTTGGTGTATGGTTGAGTGAACAAAAGGGCGAGGGGTGTCGCGGAGCCAGGCAGAGAAGGAGAGATGTCCTGTCCGGCTTCACGACAACCTCCGCCTTTGCTCACTCATAACAAAAACTTAACCCAAAATATACCCTTGACACTTGCGAAAGCCCCAAATTTGGAATATAATCAATGTAACCAATGGCTTATCATATTTAGGAGAGTACACAATGGCTAGAATAGGCTTATTTAAAAAGAGGGACGACAGACCGGCAGGGGCCGACGGATACGGCGGACCTAAGCCGGAGGCGGCCAGGATGCTGGAGACGATCCGGGGATTTTTGCAGCAGGATTTTCATGAAGGCGGGGAGCAGACAAAAGACGCCGGCGCCTTTTACCGGATATTGGAAAAAGAGGTGCGCAAATACGTGGAGAGTCAGAAGCGGGACCGTCTTCCCGTAGATTCCCTGCCCCTGTTCTACGTGTCCGCTGACTGCATGGACGCATACGCCTGCATCCTTCCGCCCTTAAACGACGGCAGGCAGGTGGACAAGGAACATTTTCTGGAAGACATGCGCTATGAGGGGATCGCCGCCGGCATAGACCAGTCCGCGGTGGACAGACTGATGAACCCGGAGGATCACCTGCGGATCACTCACATCGCCCAGGGCAGATATCCTGTAGACGGCATAGACGGAAGGCTGGAAGAATTGTACCAGCGCAGGTACGACCAGAGCCCGGAGTTGGACGAGAAAGAGATGCTCCAGGGCCAGGATTTCAGGAAAAAGAACCTGATCCAGACCATCCGGGAGGGAGAAGTTTTGTGCCGCGTCACGCCCCCCGTCCCTTCTCAGGACGGATTTGACGTATCTGGCACAGTCCTTCACGGCAGGGACGGCTTGGCGGTCAGGATGCCCCAGGGCAAGTACACCAGCATTTCCGAGGACGGCCTGCTTTTGCGGTCCGATATCAGCGGCATCGTAGTCATGGAAAACGACAACTTTACCATCAAGAGCCAGCGGGTCATGTCCCAGGACATCAACGCCGGCGTGGGCAATCTCCGGTTTGACGGGGACATCTACATCCGGGGCAATGTAGACGACGGAGTCACCGTGGAGGCCACGGGCAATGTGATGATCATCGGTAACGTGCGGGACGCAAAGATCCTGTCCGGCGGCACCATCTGCATCCAGGGGGACGTAAAGGGAACGTCCAGGACCACCTTAAAGGCAGCCAAGCAGATCCAGTGCATGATCATGGAAAATGTGACAGCCACAGCCGTGGAGGATGTCTACGCCGGGGTCATGGCCAACTGCGACATCCTCAGCGAAAAGGGATCTGTCTACGCCCTCATGGGCCGGGGACTGATCTTTGGCTGCAACGTCACCTCCGGCAAGTCGGTCTACGCCAAGAAGATCGGCAACATCTCCGGCTGCGTCAACGACATCACCCTGGGCCTCGAAGCGGAGTTTGAGCGGCGCAAGCGCTCTGTCAAAGATGAGTTGGAGGAGATCAACCGAACCTTAGAGCAGCTGAGAAAAAATATCTCCAACATGCAGATCCTGGGCATGACCCACCGCAGCGACTCCCAGAAGGAGTACAACGACCTGGTGGAACAGCGCACCACCTACGGGGAACTAAAGCGGGAAAAGTTAGATGAATTAGATGAGCTGAATAAGAACATGCGGGCCATACGGCCCGGCAGCATTGTCTGCGACAACATTTACCCTGTGACCAAGGTACATATCGACAATGCAACCACCACCATTGACCAGAGGGAGAGCGACTGCAACATACACTTACAGTCCGGACAGATCTTATTACAATGAACCACCCGATGCAAGCATCGAGGTATTAAATCCGTGAGGGAATAAAACCAAGCAGGGGAATGACCTTTCCCCTGCTCCTGTGACCTGTGCCGCCTCAGCGGCATATTTTGTCTGCGCGGATCCATGCATAGAAATTCCGGCCAGGGACATCAGATAAAGTCCCTGGCCGGAATTTCACAGGCCCCGCCGCAGTCAAGCTCTCCGGCAAAACCAGAGCGTCTCACCCGTACACATCCACAAGATTTCCCAGGCCTCCAAACTCCGGCATTTGTCCGTATCCGTTCTCCGCCTTTTCCGGATCTTTGCCCTGGTCCTGCTTTTTCTGCTTCTCCTTTGCCTTCAGCTGTTGGATCTGCTTTTCCACTTTGCGGATCTCCTCCTCCAGCTTTTTCGCCTTCTCCCCGTCCTTGTTTCTGACAGCCTTCTCCTTCTCGCCTTTTAATTGAGCCAGCTTCCGCTCAAGAGCCTCAAGCCTTGAATTGCCGCCGGACTTTGAGGGGGCAGCCCCTCCGCCGATTCCCTGAAGTCCCGAACTCATTGGATTGATACCGGTCATACGATCCCTTCCTTTCTGTAAGATAGTCCGGACAGGACGGATTCCGGATCCCTCAACTGCTAAGATCCTTCCCCGCCTGCCCTAACCTTCTTATCGTCAGACCGTATACGCCCAAAAACCTTCCTGCTGTCAATCCATGATTTCCTGCCGTGAATCTACCAAAAGCACCCTTAAACGATACTTGTTTTGGAACATCTCATTTTCCACCCTGCCGCCGTAGGTCTCCGCCACGGCCCGGATGCCGGAAAGCCCGATCCCGTCCGCGGGAATGTCTCCCCCGCCCTCCCGACAGCTGTTTTCCACAAAGATCAGATAAAAATTGCCCTTTCTCTTTCCCTCCAGCCGCAGATACCTCTGCCCTATGTCCACCTTGCGGCAGGCTTTAATGGCGTTGTCCATGGCGTTAGCCAGGATCATGCACCAGTCCATATCCTTGATTCCGCTTTTGACCGGAAGCTTTAAATCGCACACAACCTGGATCCCCTCCTGTCTTGCCAGAGCCAGTTTGCTCCCCAGCAGGGCGTCCGCCGCCGCGTTTCCCGTACTTACCTCCCAGGACAGGCTCTCTTCAACCTCCTTCAGCTGGGACAGATAACTTCTGGCCTCTTCCTCCCGACCGTCGCCCAAAAGCTTTTCCAGCACCATCAGATGGTTCCTGATGTCATGGCGAAAAGATCTGGTCCGCTTATACCGCATGGCCGCCTCCAGGATGTAGATCTCCTGGGCCAGAGCCTGCTGTCTCACCATCCGCATTTTCTCCATATCCCGAAAAACATCCAGGATCTTTTCACAGGCAAACAGAACCAGAAACAGACAGACACAGGCAAACACCTGCAAAAACAGCATTTCCCCATGATCCACGTCAACAATGCTGCTAAACCCGGAAACCTGATCAAATACCAGGCTGTCACCGTAAATAGAATGGCGGATAATCCGCTCCACCAGGGCGATGAAAAACATGGGGACGGCGATCCACCTTAGGACCCGCTTATCCCCCTGCTCCACCACCCTGCCAAAACGCCCCAGCATCACCCCAAACAGAGCCGTCACTGCTGCCACCTTCAAAAACTCCCGGGCCCCGTCGCTTGGATAGAGCAGACCCATGTGGGAAAAGACCACGGGGGCAAAGATCCGCTGGTCCGCCCAGGAGATGATGCCGTCCGCCACGCTGAACATGGATAGCACCAGCACGGCAATGGCAAAGGTCTCCATCCACCCCTTTCTGCCCGGTCCCCTTCCGCAGCAGCCGAGAAGCCCGATCTCCAGCACAAGCCCCGGGCTTCCTTTAAGTCCCAGCCGCCGCTCCAAGACCATAAGCGCCGCGGACAAGACCACATAACATCCACACCAAAGCCATCTTTCCTGTCCCCTGCCGCTCCCGCAGCACCTGCAGAAACACAAAAATACCACTGCCGGCAGGACCACATGCCCCAAAACAAGGGGCATGGCTATATACCACCGCAGATAATAGGAATACGAAAAACCGTCGATCATGCCCTCTGACTCACCCCTCCCCCATATACCTCATCATCTGCTCCATCACAGCCTGATGACAGCTGTGAGCCACAGGAACCTTCTCCCCGTTCTCCAGCACCGCCAGACCGCCCCGGTACTCCAGAAGATACTCCGGATTGATCAGATAGCTCCGATGGCACCGGATCAGGGCGGACTGGGTCTGCCGCTCCACATCCCGGATCTTCCCGTAATAGTCCAGGACTCCGTCCCTGGTGTGTACATAGATCTTCCTGTCAATGACCTCGCAGTAGTAGATATCATGAAGTCTCACAGTCCGGCACCAGGTTTTTGTCCGGATAAAAAGACATTTTCCCCCTTTGCCCCCAAGGCGTTTCA
Organism: uncultured Hungatella sp.; assembly: GCA_910588505.1. Lineage (GTDB taxonomy): Bacteria > Bacillota > Clostridia > Lachnospirales > Lachnospiraceae > UBA3402. The sequence continues at coordinate 44,509 of CAJUPQ010000021.1, forward strand.
AGGACCGCTTTAAAGCCGCCTTAAGCCTTTCTTTGTCAATAGGCTTTATGAGATAATCCATGGCTTCCACCTCAAAAGCGGCGGACATATATTCCTCAAGGACCGTAACAAATATCAGTATCCCCTCAAATCCCTTTTCCCTCAGCTTTCTCGCCAGGGCCATGCCGTCCATCATGGGCATCTGGATATCCAGAAAGATCAGGTCAAACTCCATGGGGGACAGAAGGAGCCTGTGGGGGCCGGAAAAACAAGTGATCCCAAAATCCTCCTTCCACTGCGTCAGTATTTCTGTCACAACGGCTTTAAGCTGACCAAGCACCAGTTCTTCATCATCACAGATCGCGATCTTCACCATAAAAATACCTCCCATACATTTATGACACAAAGTATGGAAGGTTTCAAGCAAAATGATGTAAAACGTCCTGGAAATGTTGTGAACCAGTGTTGTTGCTGAAGGTTGACGCTGACCCGACAGAAGCCATGTCCTGTCCGGATTCAGGAATATCAGACGTTCCCAAGAGCCCTAGAGCGTGTTTGAAAATTGCTTTCTGACAGATGTGTGTCAGAATTTGTGGGAGATTTGAGCCAAATGAAGGGCGCATAGCGGGCTATGTAACCTGAATTTGGCTCAAATATACCGCGAAGTGGGGCGCGCATCTGGCGGGAATGAATTTTCAAACACGCTCTAGAGTCTCTTCTTGATCCGGCCACCCGGCTCCTTCTTCCTCTCCCTGTATCCACCTGTCCCGAAGCAGGTCCGGCTCCTTTTCCAGATGCCCATAGTCGTTAAACCGCTCCAGAGTAAACCGCTCTTCTCCTCTGTCAAACCGCAGCTCCGTAATACTGCAGTTCTCCAGATCTCTCCCAAGAAGCCTGTATTTTGCCGGTTCCATGCCCAGGATGTGGGCCGCCGCGCAGCGGATAACGCCGCCGTGGGTCACCACAGCCACCCTCTCCTCCGCTCCATGGGCGATGCGGCGCAAAACCGGCATGACCCGCTCTATGACATCCCCGGCCCTCTCGCCGTCCGGGTAGGGAATATCTGTCTCCATCTTCTGCTGCTCCCGCTTCAGATCTCCAAACCTCTGCCAGATCTCCTGGTCCCTAAGCCCCTCCATCCGCCCAAAATCAATCTCCCGAAGGTCAGGCTCAATGATATGTTCCACATTCCAGTACAGGTTGGCGGCCTGTGCCGTCTGCTCTGCCCGGATCAGGGCGCTGGAATACACCGTCTGGATGCGCTCCTTCACCAGCCGCTCCCCCACCAGGGCCGCCTGCCTAAATCCCGCGGCAGACAGCTCCACATCCACATTGCACAGCCTGCTGCTCTGCCTGCCGTGGCGGATCAGATATAACGTAACATAAGAACGTTCCAAGGCCTCCTCCTAATTCTTAAAGCTGTGAACCGGAGCCGGTATGCGCCCGCCCCGGTTTACAAACCTCTCACAGGACCAGGGATTCACCGGCATCACAGGGGCATACCCTAAAAGACCGCCGAACTCCACCGTATCTCCCACGTCCTTGCCAATCACCGGGATCAGCCGCACCGCGGTGGTCTTCTGGTTGATCATGCCGATAGCGGCCTCGTCGGCAATGATCCCGGCCAGGGTACTCTCCGATGTACTGCCCGGAATGGCGATCATGTCAAGACCAACAGAGCAAACGCAGGTCATGGCCTCCAGCTTTTCCAGAGTCAGAGCCCCCGCGGACACCGCGTCGATCATGCCCTGATCCTCGCTGACCGGGATAAAGGCGCCGCTTAAGCCCCCCACGTAGGAGGATGCCATGATCCCGCCCTTCTTCACCTGGTCATTGAGCATGGCAAGGGCAGCCGTGGTCCCCGGCGCTCCCACCCGCTCCAGGCCGATCTCCTCCAGGATCTCCGCCACGCTGTCCCCCACCGCCGGCGTAGGCGCCAGGGACAGATCGATGATGCCAAATGGGAGCCCCAGACGCCTGGAGGCCTCCTGAGCCACCAGCTGTCCCACCCGGGTGATCTTAAACGCCGTCTTCTTAATGGTCTCGCACAGCACCTCAAAATTCTCTCCCCTGGCCTGCTCCAGGGCCACCTTCACCACCCCCGGCCCGCTGACGCCCACGTTGATGATGGCGTCCGCCTCCGTCACGCCGTGAAACGCCCCTGCCATAAATGGATTGTCGTCCGGCGCGTTGCAGAACACCACCAGCTTGGCGCAGCCCAGGGAGTCCTGGTCTTTTGTGGCAAAAGCCGTGGCCTTTATCATCTGCCCCATCAGGTTCACCGCGTCCATGTTGAGCCCAGTCTTTGTGGAGCCTACATTTACGGAGCTGCACACCCGCTCCGTCACCGCCAGAGCCTGCGGAATGGAGCGGATCAGGTTCTCATCCGCTTTTGTCATGCCCTTGCTCACCAGGGCAGAGTATCCCCCCAGAAAATTAACCCCCACTTCCTTTGCCGCCCGGTCTAAAGTCCCTGCGATGGTGACAAAATCCTCCGGCGTTTTGCAGACGCATCCCCCTACAAGTGCAATAGGCGTCACGGAAATCCTCTTGTTCACAATAGGCACCCCGAAATCCCGGGATATGGCCTCGCCCGTACTCACCAGCTCCCTGGCCGTGGCGGTGATCTTGTTATAGATCTTCTCATTGAGCGCGTCCAAGCTGCTGCCGCAGCAGTCCAACAGGCTGATGCCCATGGTGATGGTGCGCACATCCAGCTTCTCATGCTCGATCATATTGTTGGTCTCAATGACCTCGAACATATTCAACATACGGTTTTCTCCATTCTTCTCTATGAATGCTCTATTGGCTGTGCCAGTAAATCGCTACGCTAATTTACTGGTGAATTAATGCAGCGATGTACTAGTACATCATTGCATTAATTCCTAAGCAATAGTACTCGCTCTCTACGCCA
>CAJUPQ010000022.1 GCA_910588505.1 uncultured Hungatella sp.
ATAGGTTCTGAAAGCCCCATGAAATAAGGGCTGAAGATTCCGAGAAGTTATAACAAGCTTTGGAGTATCAGTGGGTGTATACGAACATAAAAACCTGAATACCCTGATCTACGGAAGAACGGAATCTTGATATTGCTTTCCATTATAGGGAGCCAGATCCTTTCGGGTTTGTGACAACATCGCCATAACATGCCTCAACAATATACTGAGGCCATAAAAAGTAGCTATTTTTCACTGCAAAGCTGCGGCAGCGTCCCCTACCGGAAAAACCTTAAGTGAGCAAATCCCGGCCAGCGAATTCTGCTTTTGCCTTCCCTTCCTACTGGCTGGCACCACGACACCTTCGCCCCCTTTGCTCACTCAATAATAACCAACTGAAAATTCCGGTTTATCCGGGTTAGGAGCTGAAATTTCATGGAACCAGACATTTATCGCATATTCCAGTCCATAGCGCCCCATTACGACCGTTCCAACGCGGTCATCAGCATGGGGATGCATCGGAGGTGGAAGGGGCGCATGGTCCGCGCCCTCTCGTCCATGATACCGGAGGACAGCCATATTCTGGACTTATGCTGTGGGACCGGGGATATTGCCCAGATGTTTTTGCGGCAGGGGAGATCCTTTCAGGTAACAGCCGCCGATTTTTCCCCAAACATGCTTTTGGAGGCGGAGCGAAAGCTGTCAAAACTTCCCGGAGAGAGGCGGTACTGCCTGGCGCGGGCCGACGCCATGGCTCTTCCCTGGAAGGAGGAGACCTTTGACGCGGCGGTGATCTCTTTCGGGCTGCGGAATACGCCGGACTGGAGCCGGGTTTTGAGGGAGATGGTCCGGGTGACAAAGACAGGGGGGATCGTCTGTGTTATGGATGCCCACTACCCGGAACCGATTTGGGTGAGAAGGGTATTTTCCCTGTACTTTGCGTGGCTTATGCCCGTCTTGGGAGGGGGAATGACAAAAAGGGGAGAGTATCAGTGGCTGAACCAGTCCGCAAAGGCTTTTGCGAATCTGTCACAGCTGATGGACATGATGAGGCAGGCAGGGCTGACCCACAGAAGATATAAACGGTTTCTCTTTGGCAGCTGTGTGTATCAGCTGGGGGAGAAGGCGGCAGGGATTTATGGGGACAGTGAGAAAAAAGCAGAGAGGGACAGAAGATGATGGGAGACGGGATGGCAGGGGAGCTGGAGCTTGTAGAACAGTATTTAAGGCAGTTTACAGAGGATGTGGCAGGACGGGAGCCCTTAAGCGGGATCCTTGGAGACGTGCTTGGAGCGCCGGGAAAGCGGCTGCGGCCCCGCCTGGTGCTGGCCTGCGGCCTTTTGGGCGAGAGGTTTGAGGAGAAGCGGGACCGGCTGTGCAGAATCGGAGCTCTGATTGAGATGATCCACAGCTCGTCCCTGATCCATGATGATATTATCGACGATTCGCCTCTTCGGAGAGGGAAGAGGACCATACAGTCCAAATATGGAAAGGACATGGCTGTGTACACAGGGGACTATATCCTGGGAAAAGTGCTGTATCATCTTATGGATATGGGGGCCGTCCACAGCGGTATGATCCTTGGAAGCTGCGTCCAGGATATGTGCGCCGGAGAGCTGAGCCAGCATTTCCACCGTTTTGACAGCCAGGTGTCCCGGGAGGAATATCTTGCCGCCGTATACGGAAAGACGGCGTCCCTCTTTAGGGCGGCCTGCACCGTGGGGGCCTTGGAAGGCGGGTGCGGCAGGGCGGAGCAGGCCAGGGCAGGGGAGCTGGGGGAAGCCATAGGTATGTATTTTCAGCTTCGGGACGATGTGATGGATTTTCAGGCCAGGGACCAGTGGGACGGAAAACCGGCCTGCCAGGATTTTTTCCGGGGCATCTACACCCTTCCTGTGATCTGCGCCCTGGATCACCCTGCGGTGGGGACGAAGATGAGACGGTTTATTGAGGAGTCCGGACAGGGAGAGACGGGGGAGGAGGTTTTGCGGCAGCGGCTTGATCATCTGATCACTGAGGCGGATGGGATCTGCCATGCGAAGCGCTGCATGGAACGTTACAAAAAGAAGGCGTTTGACTTGGTTAGTCAGATGCCGGAAGGCAGAGGGAAAGAGGAGCTATATCAGGGGATGGAGATATGTATGTCAGATGTGGGAGGTCTGAATGGTTAGTGTGCTGGAAGTGCTAAAGAAAAGACAGAAAAATACTTCTAAATGATTGACATTGTAAATGAAATGATATACAATAAAAAGAAACGAAAGGTTCTTTGATATGGCTACAGTACAGACACAGATCAGAATAGAAGAAAATTTAAAGAAACAGGCTGTGGAACTCTTTAGTCAGCTTGGGATTGATATGTCAAGCGCGGTAAATATGTTTCTGAAACAGGCAGTTATGCGCGGAGGGATTCCCTTTCCAGTAGAGATTCCGCAGTACAGGCCGGAAGTGATTGAGGCCATGGAGGAGGCAAAAAGGATCAGCAGGGATCCGGATGTCAGAGGATATACAGATATTGACCAATTGTTTGAGGAGTTAGATTCATGAAATATACGATAAAGGTCAGTGGTAAATTTAAAAAGAATTATAAACTTGCTCAAAAAAGAGGTTTGGATGTAAAGCTTTTAAAGGATATTATCTTAAAGTTGGGCAATGGAATCGCGCTTGATGAAAAGCACAGAGATCATGCGTTAAAAGGAAAGTTCGATGGCTTTAGGGAATGTCACATCCAACCAGATTGGCTGCTGATCTATTTGATCGAACATGATATATTGACATTGACCTTGGTTGATACCGGCACCCACGGGGATTTATTTAGAACATGATGGATGAAAAATAAGCACACCTTCAAAAGATGTAAAGTTTTGGCAAATCTTGTCAAAGACTTTACATCTTTTATTGGCTTAAAACATCATCGCCTCCCCGGATTCTCTGGACCAGTACAGGATCCCGTCCCGGCAGATCCTGGAACACTCCCCCATGTCATAGAGGTACTCCAGGCAGGAGAAAGTCTTCGTCAGGATCATCTTGATCTTGTAGATCTGGCTGCTGTAGCCGCAGCCCGGCAGCAGGCGGATGCCGTAGGTCAAAAAGGCGATCTCCTGGATGGTCATAGGCTTTGTCCCAAAGGCCAAAATGTGCCGGATGCGGTCTAACTTTTCTCCGTAAGCCTTTTTAATGGTGTCAATGATGGGGGAGGCGTTGTCAAAGGAGCCGTTGTGGGCCGGATAGACGGTGCAGCCCCCATATGTTTTTTCGAAAGATTCCAGGGATTGAAAGTAAAGGGAGAGCAGGTGCTCGTTCATGTAAGCCGTGGCCACAATGGGCACGATGCCGTCAATGATCTGGTCAGCGGAAAACAGGATGGAATGTTCCCTGTCAAAGAGGCCCATCTGGCCAAAGGTGTGGCCCTTTAGGGGAACTGCCTCAAAGGTGTAGGGGCCGCAGACAAAGATCTGCGCGGAAGCCGTCGGCTCGTAGGGGTAGGATTTGCCCTGGTACCGGGCGGACTCAAGGGCCCGAAGCTGCCGGTTAAGCTCCATGAAATCTTCCCACAGTTTTGGGGTTCTCTCCCTGGTGACGCCCACGGTCTTAAGGACCCGAAACTGCTCGTCAAGGGCTTTCTGGCTGCGGGTGTAGTAAAGGCAGTCGTAAGGATGGCGATCCTCCTCCGGGTTCATGAAAATCCGGGCTCCCTCCCGGGCCAGCCGCCCGGCCAGACCGGTGTGGTCGTGGTGCTTGTGGGTCAGGAACACATCCAGATCCTTACAGGAGACGGACAGCTTAAGAAAAGCGTCCCGGAGAGTCTCCCAGCTTTCCCGGTTCTCAAATCCGGTATCGATCAGAAGGCTTCTCTGTCCCGGACCGCCGGGAATCAGGTAGACCTGGATCGAGTTTACTGTGTTCATGGTGTCGCAGAGGGTGATCTCGTATATGCCTGGAACTCGTTCGATCATGGATGGTACACGTCCTTTTCCTTTGATGTAAATGGGAAGCCGCCGTAAAACAGATTCCATCGTCTGCTTTGCGGCGGTCTTTCTTTTATCACTCAGGGAAATCGTTCATCAGTCAAGATCTTCCCCGTTGCTTTCGATAACCTTCTTATACCAGAAGAAAGAGTCCTTCCTGCTTCTGGAGAAATCTCCGGTCCCGTCGTCGTGGCGGTCAACATAGATGAAGCCGTAGCGCTTGGCGTACTGGCCGGTCCCTGCGGAAACCAGGTCAATGGGGCCCCAGGTGGTGTAGCCGATTAGGGGTACTCCGTCGTCAATGGCTTCGCCCATGCAGCGGATATGCTCTCTGAAGTAGTCGATGCGGTAGCTGTCATGGATGGAGCCGTCCTCCTCCACCTTGTCGAAAGCGCCGAAGCCGTTTTCCACCACCATGAGAGGCGTGTGGGGATACCGGTCGTGGAGTACGTTCAGGGTGTAGCGCAGTCCCAGAGGATCGATCTGCCAGCCCCAGTCGGATGCCTTTAAGTATGGGTTCTTGGCACCTACGGACATATTGCCCAGAGTCTTCTCCGCGTTCTCGTCCGTGGTGACGCAGTTGGTCATGTAGTAGGAGAAGGTGTAGAAATCCACGGTTCCGTTCTTAATGACCTTCTTGTCCTCCTCGGTGATAAAGGAAGTGTCAATGCCGTGATCCTTAAAATACTTAAGGGCAAAGGTGGGATACTCGCCCCGGACCTGCACGTCGCCGCAGATGTTGTTCTTAAAGTTTTCCTCATTATAGCAGGCAAACACATCCTTGGGGTTGGGGGTCAGGGGGTACAGGGTCACATGGGCGATCATGTTGCCGATCATAAAGTCCGGATTGATCTTGTGGCCTTCCGCAACCGCGATGGCGCTTGCCACAAACTGATTGTGGAGAGCCTCAAAGGTGGACTGGGGATCTGACTTTAAGTCGCTTAACTTAATCGGTTCTGTGGCCGAGATATCCTCGTCAGCCATAAGGCCAAGGCCGTAAAGGTTGCCGATGCCGCCTTCGCCCATGCATGGGATATTGATCTCGTTGAAGGTGAGCCAGTATTTTACTTTGTCTTTGTAGCGTTTAAAGCAGGTGACGGCGTATTTGACAAAGAGGTCAATGGTCTTCTTGTTGGAGAAGCCGTGATACTTGGTGACAATGTTCCACGGGATCTCATAGTGGCACAGAGTCACCAGAGGCTCGATGCCGTGCTTTTTGCACTCGTCAAAAATATCGTCGTAGAATTTTAATCCGGCCTCGTTGGGCGTCTCGTCGTCGCCGTTGGGGAAGATGCGGCCCCAGTTGATGGACAGACGGAAACAGGTGAATCCCATCTCGCCGAACAGAGCGATGTCTTCCTTATAATGATGATAGAAATCAATGGCCTCGTGGCTGGGATAGAAGGCGTTTGGGTCGGACACGGGAAGGAAGGTCCTTGGCGTGCTCACGTCGCCGCCTAAAAGCATGTCCGGCACGGACAGCTGCTTGCCGTCCTCCAGGTAAGCGCCTTCACACTGATTGGCAGCTACCGCGCCGCCCCATAAGAAATTTTTTGGAAATGACATAATATACCCCCTCATATTTTGATAGTTAAATTTTACCATGGGAGGAAAGGGTTGTCAATGCGCAACAGTTCAGGCAGGTCTGCGCGTTTACCGCTCTGACCTATCTGAACTGTTACTAACCGTTCAAGTCCAGTGAGATTGTTTGGATCAGTGCGTAGACAAGCAAGGTAAATTGTGCTATCATAGGGAAATTGAGAGAGGAAAGAAGAGCGGCTGTCCGGTGAAGTTTGGGAGCGGCCGCGAAGAACAGGAAAGAGAGGACAAGAGTATGGATAAATACAGCGTTACAGACAGTATCAGATATGTGGGGGTGAAGGATCTTGACCTGGATCTGTTTGAGAGCCAGTATCCGGTGCCTGACGGGGTGACTTACAATTCCTACGTGATCCTGGACGACAAGGTGGCTGTGATGGATACGGTGGATAAGCGGGGCGGCGACCAGTGGTTTGCCAATGTGCGGGAGGCTTTGGGGGGACGGAACGTGGACTATCTGGTGGTGTCTCACATGGAGCCTGACCACGGGGCCAACATCGCCCGTCTGGCAAAGCTTTACCCGGAGGCGGTTCTGGTGGGCAATGCCAAGACATTTCCTATGATAAAGCAGTTTTTTGATATGGACCTGGAGGGTCGGACGCTTCTGGTGAAGGAGGGGGACACCCTGGCTCTGGGTAAGCACACCCTTCAGTTTTTCATGGCTCCCATGGTCCACTGGCCGGAGGTGATGATGAGCTATGAGCAGACGGAGAAGGTGCTGTTCTCCGCCGACGGCTTCGGAACCTTTGGGGCTGATTCCGGGCTCGGACAGGAGTGGAGCGAAGAGGCGGCCAGGTATTACCTGAACATTGTGGGAAAGTACGGGGTTCAGGTACAGGCGGTTTTGAAGAAGGCGGCCGGTCTTGACATCTGGATAATCTGCCCTCTGCACGGGCCGGTGCTGAAAGAGGATCTGGGGTTCTATCTGGAACAGTACCGGATCTGGAGCAGCTATGAGCCGGAGGAGCGGGGCGTTCTCATCGCCTGCGCTTCCATCCACGGCAACACTGCCAGGGCTGCCATGGAGCTTGCCCAGATGCTCAAAGACAGGGGAGAGACCAAGGTGGAGGTTGTGGACCTGACCAGGACGGATGTGTCCTACGCGGTGAGGAAGGCCTTTTACTACGACCGGGTGGTAGCCGCCTCGGCAACCTACGACGGCGGCCTTTTCCCGGCCATGGAAAGCTTTCTGGAGCATCTGAGGGCCAAGAATTATCAGAAGAGGACAGTGGGTCTTGTGGAAAACGGCACATGGGCTCCTCTGGCCGCAAAGACTATGAGGACCATGTTTGAGGGCATGAAGCAGATCCGGGTGGTGGAGCCGGCTGTGACTATACGTTCCTGTATGAAAGAGGATAGCAGAAAGGTTATGGGGGAATTGGCGGATAAGTTGAGGCAGGGGGAATTTTGAGTGAGTAAAGGGCGGATTTAGTCGTAGGCCAGGGAGGGAAGGGAGGTATGGTGCCGTCAGGGTTCAGATATGCCAAACATTCCGATGAGCCCTTAAAGCGGAAATCAGTCGGGTATCAGCCCTCCTGCTTTCCTGGTCTCATCTCCATGGCATAAATTCACCCTGACGGCACCATACCTCCCTTCCCTCCCTGGCAAATGCAGGATTCGCCAGCCAAGGTTTGCTCACTTAAGGTGTTTCTGATAGGGGACGCTGTCTCAACTTTGTGGTGAAAAATATCTATTTTTTATGGTTTACGTATATTGTTGAGTCATGTTAAGGCGGTGTTGTTGTGGACCTGGAAAGATCTGGCTCTCTGTAATTGAAAGGAATATAAGATTCGGTTTCTTCTGTAGATCAGAGTGTTCGAATTTTTATGTTCATATACATGCGTGGATACTCCGCCGTTTGCTTTATAAAATGATGAAAATCATAAAAAGGGCCGTGTTTTACGAGGTTTTTACTTGTGTTATAAAAATACGGTGTTAGACAATGACTAGACAGTGACTATGTTGACCGCCGTATTTTGACCATATTAATAGATCATGTTTACGGCATTCGCAGACTCTGGCAACATATTTTTTGAGTAATACCCCAAATATAACAAGTAGGTTCTGCTTTAATAAATACTACGCACAAGCCTTGATGTCAATAAAACAGCTATCATTCCGCTACAAAGCCGAAATCGCCCCCCTACCGGAACCACCTTAAGTGAGCAAACCTTAACCAGCGAATTCTGCTTTTGCCAGGCAGAGAAGGAGGGATGTCCCGTCAGGGTGAATTTATGCCATGGAGATGAGACCAGGGAAACAGGAGGGCTGATACCCGAGTGCTTCCCGCTTTAAGAGAACAGAGGAAGCGTGCTGATGCACGCGCAGGTCACCAACCTAACGGTTGCCGACAAATTCTCATCGGAATGTTTGGCATATCTGAACCCAGACGGGACATCTCTCCTTCTCTGACTGGCCCCACGACTACCCTCGCCCCTTTGCCCACTAAAAAACACACATTCTGCGCAAGAAATTCTTTTTAAGAGACTGAGAGAAAAGCAGAAAGAAAGGACCAGACAGGATGATGAAAACACAACAGCTTCTTTTGAACCCCACGCCGGTTCAGTATCTGGGAAAGCTTCCAGGAGGGCAGGATATTTTCATGAAGCGGGACGATCTGCTGGGATTTTCCTTTGGGGGGAATAAGTGCAGGATCGCTGTGGCGTTTCTGGAGGATATGGAGCAAAAAGGCGGGGATCTTATGGTGTCCTACGGAAGCCCGGGCTCCAACTTAAACCGGACCGTGGCCGCTCTGTGTAAAAGCAGAGACATTCCCTGTCTGTTGATCGTGTCAGCAGATGAGGGGGCTGATGAGCAGACCTTTAACCGGCAGATCGCTGCCGGTACAGGGGCTAGGCAGGTTCTGTGCGGCAAGGCGGACGTGGCATCCACCGTGGAACGGGTCATGGAGGAAGCCAGGAAAAGAGGGTATAAGCCCTACTACCTTTACGGCGACCAGTATGGCATGGGCAATGAGGCGGCCGCCAGAGAAGCTTACCGCCGGGCCTACCGGGAGATCCGGGGATGGCAGCAGGAGACCGGGCATCATTTGACCCACATCTTTCACGCCAGCGGCACGGGCATGACCCAGGGGGGCCTTGTGGTGGGAAAGCGGGAGGCGGGAGGCCGGGAGGAGATCATCGGTATCTCCGTGGCCAGGGATGAGGCGAGGGGAGCAGCGGCGGTCAGGCGGTACGCGGGGGATCAGGGGGAGGACGACGGGGACATCCGCTTTGTGGCAGACTACCGGTGCGGAGGATACGGCCTCTACGATGGGGATATCGAGAGGACCATTGAGGAGATGATGAACAGCCACGGCATTGCCCTGGATCCTACCTACACAGGGAAGGCCTACGCGGGGATGGTGAAGTGGCTTGAACGCTATGGCATGGGGACAGAGCAGGTGATGTTCATCCACACCGGCGGGCTTCCCCTGTATTTTGACTATCTAAACAGAAGGAGGGATCCATGAAAAAAGGCGGAAAAGTCAGTCGGCTTGCAGTAGTCCTGGCGGGAATCCAGATCATAACGCTGCTTATTTTCGCAGGCCGGAAAAAGGGATATTTTATTGACGAGATCTATTCCTGGGGGCTGGCAAACGGGTACTATAAACCATTTGTGGCGTCCTATGACGTGTTTGATCAGTGGATCACTGGGGAGGAGTTTACGGATTACATCACGGTCCAGGAGGGGGAGCGGTTTGCCTACGGGTCCGTGTATTATAACCAGACCCAGGATGTGCATCCGCCTCTGTTTTACATGGCGATGCACACCATATGTTCCTTTACGCCCGGTGTCCAGGCTATGTGGCAGGGAATGGCATTGAACGTGTTGTTTTATGGGGGCTGTCTCTGGTTGATATTTCTCACTGCCAGGGCTCTGACCGAAAGCGAGAAAGCAGCCATGGCCGCCATGGCTGTGTGGGGATTCTCCCCAGGGGGACTTAGTACAGGGCTGTACATCCGCATGTACATGATGATGACGTTCTTTACCATGGCCACTGTGTATCTCCATGTCAGGATGGCAAAAGAGGGACAGAGTTTTAAGCGGCTTTCTCTGATCTGTCTGGCGACATTTTTAGGGCTTATGACCCAGTATTATTTTGTGTTTATAGCCTTTTTTTTGTCGGCTGTGTATGTGCTGTGGAAGCTGTGGAGAAGAAGGTGGAAGGAGGCGGCTGTGTACGCCGCAGCCCTTTTTGGCAGCGTAGGCCTTATGGCGGCCGCCTACCCCGCCTGCATCGCCCAGCTGACCAGGACCGACGAGTTTGTAGCCAATGAGACACGGAATAACTTTATGAACGGGGCTGTGATCGCCCGCAATCTTGTGTCCTACATCTCGGACATCAACCTGGATTTCTTTGGAGGAAGAATCAGGGAGACTGCCGTTGCGGCTGTTTTGCTTTTGGCGGGGATGTGGCTGTGGAGAAAGGGGAGCAGGCAGAAAGATAAAGGAAGGCCGGAGCTTACCTGCAGTGACAGACTGGGGCTGGCCCTGGGGATCGTGTGGCTTTTGGCGTTTCTGTCCGTGTCCATGGCTGCCGTGGTCACAGGCGTCAGGTATATCTACAATCTATACCCTCTATTTTCCATACTGGCCGTGTGGGCCGTCCAAAAGGCGACGGGCTGGGGACTTAAGGGGACCAGGGCGCTGGGACCTGCGCGGTGGGGGATCCTGGTCGTGATGGGGATCCTGTTTCTCGGTGGATTTGGCAGCGGCTGTGTGAGATACCTTTTTCCGGAGAATGAGGAGCGGGTAAGATTTGCCCAGGAGCACCGGGCTCTGTACTGTCTGTATCTGGATGAGTACGAGAACGCGCCTCTGACCCAGGACCTTATGGAGCTTGCCCGGTTTCAGGGAGTGTACGTGATGCCGGAAAGTGAGATTGAACATGTTCAGGATATTCTTTCCCAAAAAGATGTGAAAGACGATCTGGTGGTATATGTGGATACCAGCCAGTTTTGGAGCAGCGGATATGACGGCAGGGAAGTGATGGAAAAGCTGAAACGGCAGACAGGGGCAGAAGCGTATGAGTACGTGTACGGGAATGTACTGTCTGAGACCTATTTATTGAAGGGCGTAAAGTGAGGATGACAAGGTAAAGAGTCTGATCGATTTTGTTGAGAAACTTGGGAGTGAGGCTTCGGCATTTGGAGAGTGAAGCAGAACTTGAAAAAGTATGGAATTTTGCCTGTAATAAGAAACATGATATCGTTAAGGAGGTGTGAAAGTGAGTTTGGATTTACAAATAGTAGATATGGCGGGAGCTACACCGGATCATTCTACGGCCATAACAAATTTTGTTAATATGGTATACAATCAGCTAAAAGACAGTACATGCCGGGTATATCCTGATAATGTTCAATATAAATGGAAGATGAACGATGGCAATGAAAAAACGGTTATACCTGATGTTTCTATCAATTGCCAGATTAGAAGCCGAAAAGGAAACAGTTTTTTAAATGCGCCACAATTCGTTTTAGAGGTGCTTTCTCCATCAACGGCAAAGTATGATAGAACAGAGAAAAAAGAAATATACAGGGAAGAAGAAATACCTGAATATTGGATTGTAGATATTCAAAAACGCACTATTGAAATGTATGACCTTGATTATGAGAATGGAGAACCTAAATATTATTTAATAGACACTATTACAGGCAATAATAAAGAGGGGTTGCATTTAATTCATTTTCCACATATTAAGATTGATTTTGATAAAATTTTTGATGGTATTGAATAAGGAGGCCATAAAGCTAACAGTCAATCAAGCACAACAAAGGGCTGTTGTACTGAAGATTTAAAAAATCTTAGCGCAACAGCCCCTTTTTCATAATTTGCTGATAAGGTCAGCTCCGAACCGTTTTTATGCTGCTAGTACATCATTGCATTAATTCCTAAGCAATAGTACTCGCTCTCTACGCCAGGAGCACGTCTGCGAAGCTGGATGTAGGGTCCACTACGCCGTCGCTTCGCAGACGCACAGATGACACGAATATCAAGCACTATTTACTCGCAAATTAGTGCAGAGATGTACTAATTACTGCTGCTGTCCAAACTGGGCCAGAGCCACAGGATCCGTGGGATCCCAGTGCTGGTCGCTGGGGATCACTGCCTCGATGGCAGGTCTCTCGTAAGGGCCTGGGATCAGGGACTGGTATACTTCAACCGTAGTGCCGATGGGGCAGTGGTCGTAGATCCACTTGGCGTCCCCGGAGGTGAAACGGATGCAGCCTGCGGAGCGGGCCACGCCCAGGTAGTTGTAAGTCTCAGGCCACATGGTGTTCACATCCGCCCGGTCGTAGATGATGGAGTGGAACAAAAAGCTTAACCCGGAGCCGAGACGGGTGGCGTACTGGCAGGACACGCCGCTGTTCATCAGACGCCAGCGGTACTTCTCCGGCGTGCGGAAGGTCCCCACAGGGGTGTCGTCGCCGCAGGAGCACAGGAAAGACTTTAAGGGGATAATGTACCCGTTCGCCCCGTCCTGGACATAGACCGTGGTGGTGTTCATCTCCTTGTTGATGCGCAGAAGGAACGGGCCGTTGGCCCCGATGATGGGTTCCAGATCCTGGACCAGCTTGCCATCCTCGGCAAAGTAGTACTTGTAGCCGTCTATGTACTGCCAGCCTGTGACAGGGTAGGAATCTACGAAGTAGTAGCGGTCATTGCCAAGCCAGCCCCACCCGGTAAAATTGGAGCCGTCGCCGTGGATGTAGCGCAAACCTCCGTCAATGGTCTGGATACCGTCCGCATGGTCCGCGATGACTGTGCCGGTCAGGTCAACGTTTGGCACATCGCCCTTGCGGAAGAAGGCCATGCGGAAGCCCTTTAGGGGCATGCCTTTGTTCATGGATCCCACGGTGGCGCCGTTCTTGCCCCAGCCGGTCTGGGTCCCGTCGGCGAAGACGCCGCTGTAGTAGATGTCATGGTTGTTGCCCGCCGCGCCGCTGAACCGCACCTGGATCGCCTCGATGGGGGCATAGTCAGCGGGGATGTTGGTCTGCTGGCCGTTCATGACCCAGTTTGTCCAGCCGTTGGTGGCGGTGTAGGCGCGGTAGAGGATGTTGCCCACCGCGTTCTCCATAAATATGGAGATGGAGTAAAACGTCTGGTCCCCGGCATCGCACCACTGGTCATTGACAAAGGGCTGGGACCACTGATGCTCGCTTAAAAGAATCGTGGTCTGAAGGCGGGGCTGCTGTAAAACGCCCACCGCCGGCTGAGTCGTGGCTGTCTCTGACGCTTCCGGCGTGACGCCGGATTCAGGAGCCTGGTTATTCTCCTCAGGTGCAGCCGTGGTCTCCTCCTGCATGTTCGGGTTGAGCTTCGGGTCAAAGCCCGGGCCCACGTTGCTGGCCGCAAGGGAACACAGGGAACCATTCAGCGCCATGACGCCGGTTAACAGCAATGTCAGCTGTATTTTCCTTGTTTTTTTCATACAAAACCTCCTAAACAATAGTGTCCTTTGTTAATTTATCACATTTATGCAAAAAAAGCCATATAGGATTTACATTTTTTGGGGAATCATGTAAAATGAAAGGTATTGGCAAAGGAATCGTAAGAATAATGTCATACTTTGTCAACTGTCCGTCACAAAGCAGATGGCTTCACGGAACGGACAGAGTGAAAACGGAATGTTTGAGGAGAATCAATGAAACAGAAAGTGATCGCGGGCCTGTTCTGGAAGCTTCTGGAGAACGGGGGATCTCAGGGGATCCAGTTTTTGGTGGCTATTTTGCTGGCAAGGCTTTTGACCAGGGCGGAGTACGGCACGGTGGGCATTATTATGATCTTTATTACCATTGCCAATGTGATCGTGCAGAATGGGTTCAGCACAGCCCTGATCCAGAGACAGAAGGCGGATGAGACGGATTTTTCATCGGTGTTTTATTTCAGTCTGGGGGCGGCTTTTTTGATGTATGGGCTCTTGTGGGTCCTGGCTCCATGGATCGCAAAATTTTACGACATAAGAGAGCTTTCGGACATCGTCAGGGTTCTTGCCCTGGTGCTGTTTCCCGGGGCGGTGATCTCGGTGCAGACGGCCTGGGTGTCCAGACAGATGGAGTTTAAGGGGCTGTTTTTGTCAACCTTCGCGGCCTCGGTGGTTTCGGGGATTATCAGCGTCTTCATGGCTTACCGGGGCTTTGGCGTGTGGGCCATGGTGGGGCAGCAGCTGGCTTACTATGTATGCCTGATGGTGGTCCTGTTTGTCACCGTCACCTGGAAGCCGGCTTTTTTATTTGCCTGGAAAAGCATCCGACAGCTTTTGGGGTTTGGATGGAAGCTTTTGGCGGCGTCCCTTATTGACACGCTGTACAATAATCTCTACGGCCTGATTATGGGAAAGATCTACAATGAGGAGGTTCTGGGAGTTTATAACCGAGGGGAGCAGTTTCCCAAGCTGATCGTCAACAATCTGGGGGCTGCCATCCAGTCGGTGCTTCTGCCGGCGTTTTCCTCAAAGCAGGGGGATACGCGGGCCATGAGGGATATGCTTCGGCGGGCGGTGGGGCTTAGCTCCTTTCTGGTGCTGCCTATGCTCTTTGGGCTGTGCGGCGTGGCGGACACCCTGGTGCTTGCTCTTCTGGGGGAGAAATGGCTTGCCTGCGTGCCTTATCTGCGGATTATGTGTGTGGCATACTCCTTCTGGCCCATCCACATCACCAACCTTCAGGCCGTCAACGCGGCGGGCAGAAGCGATCTGTTTCTGAAACTGGAGATCGTGAAAAAGGCCATGGGGCTTTTGGGGCTTTTCGCGGGCATACGATTCGGCCCTCTGGTGCTGATCGGCATCAAGGCGGGGCTGGATTTTCTCACTACCTTTGTCAATGCCTGGCCTAACAAAAGGCTTTTAGGTTACGGGATCTTTCGTCAATGGGCGGACATCCTGCCGTCTGTGGGGATCGCCGCCGTGATGGGGATTGGGGTGTACTTTGCGGGCTTTCTGGTGCCGGGCGGCCCGTGGGTGAAGCTGGTGCTCCAGGTGGTCTGGGGAGTTTTTGTTTATGTTCTGCTGGCGGCGGTATTTCGGATGGAAAGTTTTCGGTATCTGCTTGGCATCATACACAGAGGAAAGGAGCAGAGAACACAATGAGTATTGAAAAGATTGAATATGAAAAAACGGATTGTCAGGGTGGGAGCGCGGCGGATAAGCCTCTGGTGAGCATCTGCTGTCTGACGTACAACCATGAGCCCTATATCCGGGACGCGCTGGAGGGATTTTTAAAGCAGAAAGTGACATTTCCCTATGAGATCCTGATCTATGACGACGCGTCCACGGACAACACGCCCGGGATTGTGAAGGAATATTTTCTGCGGTACCCAAGGCTTATCAGACCCATTCTCCAGGAGGAGAACCAGTATTCCAAAGGGATCACAAACCCAAGCGGCGTTTTTAATTTTCCCAGAGTCAGGGGGAAATACGTGGCCATGTGCGAGGGGGACGACTTCTGGACAGATGAGGGCAAGCTTCAGGCTCAGGTGGATTATCTGGAGGCCCACGCTGACTGCAGCCTGTGTTTTCACAGCGCCAAGATCGTGACAGTGGACGGGTCTAAGTCGGATAAGTACATGAGGCCCTATAAAGGGGACCGGATGGTGTCTCCGGAGGAGATGATCGACAAAAGCTGCGGGTATCCCACGGCCTCCATGGTGTTTCGGGCCGGTCTGGTTGAGAGTCTGCCTTCCTACTACAGGGACTGCCCGGTGGGGGACACGCCTTTGCAGCTGATGGCAGCGGCTTCGGGGTACGGGTATTACATGGACCGGGCCATGAGCGTTTACCGCGTAGGAGCCGCTTCCTCCTGGACTGCGGCGGGGAAGAAGGGAGATTATGAGGCCAAGCAGTGGGATTACTGTCAGGCCATGAAGAAAACGTATCGGGAATTTGACCGGGCCACAGGGGGGCGGTTTCATGAGGCGGTGAAAAGCGCGGCTGTGCGGACCTGGTTTCTGACCAAGGTTAACACCAGGCGCTACAAGGTGGTGCTTGACAGGAAATACCGCCGCTACTACAGGGAGTTAACAGGGCGGACCCGGTTTTACATCGCCATGGAAGCCAGGCTGCCGTGGATGTATGGCCTGCTTGCGCAGATCGCGGAGAGGACGAGGAGTAAACGAGTATGAATATATTGCTTACCAGTGCGGGAAGGCGGACGTATCTTGTGGAGTATTTTAAGGAGGCTCTCCAAATGGCCGGGGAGCCGGGGCTGGTCCACGCGGCCAACAGCAAGGTGAGCCCGGCGTTTTTCGCGGCGGACAAACGGGTGGTGACGCCTCTGATCTACAGTGAGGAGTACATCCCCTTTCTCTTGGATTACTGCCGCAGGTGGGACATCCGGCTTCTGATCCCCCTGTTTGACATTGACATTCCGGTGCTGGCCGCTGCCAGAGACGCTTTCGCGGCCCAGGGGACTATGGTGGTGACCGGGGATGTGGAGGCGGTGGAGATCTGCAACGATAAATGGAACACCTACAAAACGCTTGCGAAACAGGGCATTGAGACGCCAAAAAGCTGGCTGGAGGCCCAGGCTGTAAGGGACGCTGCGGCCGCAGGTTTGGCCGCCTACCCTTTTATTCTGAAACCCAGGTGGGGCATGGGCTCTCTGTCCGTGTACCAGGCAGATGATGAGCAGGAGCTTTTTGTTCTGGACAGAAAGATCCGGCGGGAGATCCGTGAGAGCTATTTAAGATATGAGGCCGCCCGGGATGAGGCCAATGTGCTAATCCAGCAGAAGATCCGGGGGGCGGAGCTGGGCCTTGACGTGGTCAATGACCTGGACGGCAATTTCCGCGCTGTGGTGGTAAAGAAAAAGGGCTCCATGCGGGCCGGGGAGACGGACGAGTCAGAGACCGTTAAGATCCTGGAGCTGGAGGCCCTTGGAAAGCAGCTGTCCAAACTTTTGCGTCATCGGGGCAATCTGGATGTGGACATCTTAGAGGAGGACGGAAAATACTATGTGCTGGAGATGAACGCCAGGTTCGGAGGCGGCTATCCCTTCAGCCACGCCGCCGGCCTAAATCTCCCCTACGCCCTTATCATGTGGGCAATGGGGCGGGAGCCGGAAGAGGGTTGCCTAGAGGCCCGGCCCGGCGTTCATGCGCAGAAAGATATACGGCTGCTTGTGTGGGGGAGTGAGTGAGCAAAGGAGCGGGGATTGCCGTGGGGCCAGTCAGAGAAGGAGAGATGTCCCGTCCGGGTTCAGATATGCCAAGCATTCCGATGAGCCCGAACGGCACACATCTCTGGCTCCGTGACAACCTTCGCCCCCTTTGCTCACTATAACATGGAAAAACTTTCATCTTCCCATTGACTTTTTCTTGACAAAGTGAGATAATGAACACAAATTTTTGTTTTTTTATTTAATGAAGGAGGATTATTATGTCAACAAAAGCTTATTACCCAATTAGTGAAATCGGAGCAGGCAAGCCGGGGTTTTCTACCACCAGGTCCATCATTGAGGCTGCCTTCTATGGGAACAACGTCGTAAAGGTAAATACCTTGAAAGAGGCTTATGAGTTAGCAAAGAATTCTCCGGGAACGGTTGTTACGGATATGCCTGTATATAGAGGTGAGGAGTTCGGCCTTGAGAAGGACGCCAAGGTTCTTCTGTTTAACGATGGAGCTATCACCGGACGTTACGCCACAGCCCGCCGCATCTCCGGCGAGCCAGGGGTGAACTGCGCGGCCCTTGACCGTGTGGCTATGGACGCTGTCTACGAGTCCCGCTGGAAGACCATGTACCATGCGGAGGTTTTTGTGGGCCTTGATCCGGAGTTTATGGTAAAGGCTCATCTTCTGATCCCTGAGGGCGAGGAGAATATCATGTACAACTGGATGCTGAACTTCCAGTATATGTCTGACGAGTATGTGAAGATGTATAAGAACTCCAAGCCTGTAGGCGACGGCAAGGAGGCGGATATCTTCATCTTCTCCGATCCCCAGTGGACAGGCTCCGACCGTCCAAACGTATCTCTGGACTGCCTGTCAGACCCGCAGAAGAAGACTCTGTGCTATTTTAACACCGAGACCAACTGCGCCTGCATTCTGGGCATGAGATATTTTGGCGAGCACAAGAAAGGTACTCTGACCATGGCATGGGCCATTGCCAACCGCAACGGCTACGCTTCCTGCCACGGCGGACAGAAGGAGTACACCCTGGCTGACGGCAGCAAGTATGTGGCGTCTGTGTACGGCCTGTCAGGCTCCGGCAAGTCCACCCTGACCCACGCAAAGCACGGCGGCAAGTATGAGATCAAGGTTCTCCACGACGACGCGTTCATCATCAACACCGATACCTGCGCGTCCATTGCTCTGGAGCCTACCTATTTTGACAAGACAGCCGACTATCCTACAGGATGCGCGGATAACAAGTACCTTCTGACGGCTCAGAACTGTTCCGCGACTCTGGATGAGGAAGGCAAGCTCCAGCTGGTGACCGAGGACATCCGCAACGGCAACGGCCGGGCCATCAAGTCCAAACTGTGGTCTCCAAACCGGGTAGATAAGATTGACGCTCCGGTCAACGCCATTTTCTGGATCATGAAGGATCCCACCATCCCGCCGGTAGTGAAGTTAAAAGGCGCTTCCCTGGCATCGGTCATGGGCGCGACTCTGGCTACCAAGCGCTCTTCCGCAGAGCGTCTGGCTCCCGGCGTTGACCCCAACAAGCTGGTGGTGGTTCCATACGCCAACCCTTTTAGGACTTATCCTTTGGCCAATGACTATGAGAAGTTTAAAAAGCTGGTGGAGGAGAAGAACGTGGACTGCTATATTGTCAACACCGGCGATTTCATGGGCAAGAAAGTAAAACCGGCCGACACCCTGGGCATCCTGGAAGCTATTGTTGAGGGGACTGCCAAGTTCCATCAGTGGGGGCCGTTCTCTGACATCGAGATCCTTGACTGGGAGGGCTTTGTGCCGGATATGAACGACGCGGATTATGTAAGCCAGCTGAAGGCCCGCATGAATGACCGTGTCAATGAGATCAAAGAGTTCGCGACTGCCAAAGAGGGCTATGACAAGCTTCCGGACGATGCTCTGGCAGCACTGGAGAAAGTGGTAGCGGAACTGAATTAAGAGGCAGATGTTTATGATTTCAGGGGGACGCAGCTATAGCTGCGTCCTTTTTTGGAACACGGAGACGGGAACTGGCCGGGATGTGAGAAATCTGGCAGGGTGGCAAAGGAGAGAGGAGAACATGGAAAGAGAGTATGTGTTGTTTGACCTGGACGGGACGCTTACAGACCCTATGGAGGGGATCACCAAGTCCGTGCAGCACGCCCTTCGGGCTTATGGCATTGAAGAGCCAGATCTTAAGGCGCTGTGTCCTTTTATCGGGCCGCCCCTGGGGGAAAGCTTTATGAAGTACTATGGGTTTTCCCGGGAAAGAGCCGGGGAGGCGATCTACAAGTACCGGGAGTATTTTGCGGTGAAAGGGATCTTTGAGAACCGGGTGTATGAGGGGATCCCCCAGATGCTTGGGGCGCTGCGGGATAATGGCAGGAAGCTTCTGGTGGCCACATCCAAGCCGGAAGAGTTCGCGTCGCAGATCCTGGAGCATTTTCAGCTGGACGGGTATTTTGACTGGGTGTGCGGGGCCAGCATGGATGAGAAGCGGGTGAAAAAGGGGGAGGTCATTGCCTATGCCCTTGAGACGGCGGGGATTCGGGACGTCTCAAAGGCCGTCATGGTGGGGGACCGGGAACATGACGTTCTGGGCGCGAAGGAGAATGGGATGGACTGTGTCGGCGTGTTGTTTGGGTACGGCAGCAGGCAGGAGCTGGAGGCGGCCGGGGCTGTGAAGATCGCGGGGACAGTGGAGGAGCTTGGGCGGATTCTGCTGTATTAGCACGCCATCCGGTCAGTGACCACACGTTTAGCAACGCTTATTTTGCCATCTGCCGCGCTGACGTCAGCCAACGATGGCCTTGCAGGCTGACAAAATATTCGGCACAGGCAGTGGGATTGCCGGTTGTACCGGGGAACTGGAAAAGAGATCGTTTTATGTGGGAATGATGCACAAGACATAGGGATAATATTTTTAGAAAAGTTCACAAAATTAGATGATCCTTCAAAAAAGTGATGACATTTTTGTGAATAAAGTGGTAGAATAGAGTTATAATTATAAATAGAAAGATTCATATCCTGTTTATGACTGCGTTGACTGACTAGAAGAAAGGATGGGAACATTGTTTGGCAAAGGAGACTATATTGTCTATGGGACTACCGGCGTGTGCCGGGTGAGGGATATCACAGCCATGGCATCAGGGGAAACGGGAGCGGAGAAGATGTACTATGTTCTGGAGCCTATGGGGGTTGCGGGCAGCAGGATCATGACCCCGGTGGAGGGCAACAAAAGCGTTCTAAGGCCCATTATGTCCAGGGAGGAGGCTTACCAGCTGATCGACAGCATCCTGGAGGTGGAGCTGCTTCGGATTGTGGACGACAAACAGAGGGAGGCCATGTACAAGGAGGCGTTGAAGACCTGCGACTGCAGGGAGTGGGTCGGCATCATCAAGACGCTGCATTTCCGCAAGAAGGACAGGCTGGCAAGGGGGAAGAGGCTGACCGAGGTGGACGAGCGGTATCTGAAGAAAGCCAAGGATAATCTGTACCGGGAGCTGTCCATCCCTCTGGAGATTCCGGCGGAGGATGTGGAGCGGTTTATCACGGAGAGGATCGGCATGAAAGATCTGGAGAGGGAGACAGCGGCCGCCAGATAAGGGCGCAAAGAGAGAGTCGGGCCTAGAGAGGGCCGGGGCTTTCTCTTTTCTTTTTCTTGACATCCGCCGTCTTTTTCGGTATGCTGACCTTGGTGATGAAGATGGAAAGGATTGTTTGGCAGGGACTTTTGTATGATTTTTACGGGGAGCTTCTGACGGAGCGCCAAAGACATATTTATGAGGACGTGGTGTTCAACGACCTGTCCTTAAGCGAGATCGCCAGGGAGGAGGGTGTCACCAGACAGGGAGTCCACGACCTGGTGCGGCGGTGCGACCGGATCCTGGAGGGGTACGAGGAAAAGCTGCGTCTGGTGGAGACATTTCAGAAGACCAAAGAGTTTGCGGGGCGCATCCAGGAGCTTTTGGATGAGTATGAGCGGGGACAGAAAAAGGAGTGTCTTAGGCTGGCGCGGGAGCTGGCAGGGAAGATCATGGAGATATAGGGGCGGTTTTAAGGGGGTGTTACTATACCGTGGGGAGCTGAATTGCCATTTAGTTGAGTGAGCAAGGGCGGGGATTGTCGTGGAGCCAGGGAGAGAAGGGAGGCTGTGTGCCGTTCGGTTTCAGATATGCCAAGCATTCCGATGAGCCCTTATAAAGCGGGAACCAGTCGGGTATCAGCCCTCCTGTTTCCCTGGCCTCATCTCACAGGCAAAAATTCACCCGCCCGACACACAGCCTCCCTTCCCTCCCTGACTGGCCCCACGCCCCCACGCCCCTTTGCTCACTCAATTTAACAAAAGATTTTCAAGCAAAAGATTGTAAAGAAAAAACACTTGACACCCACCCCGTTTTCGTGTATGATAACACAGGTGACAGGAGGGACAGGAGAACGCTATGGCCTTTGAGAGCTTATCAGATAAATTACAGAATGTATTTAAGAACCTGCGGGGCAAGGGACGCTTAAGCGAGGCTGACGTGAAGGCCGCGCTGAAAGAAGTAAAGATGGCTCTTTTGGAGGCGGACGTAAGCTTTAAGGTGGTGAAGCAGTTCATAAACTCCGTTCAGGAGCGGGCTGTGGGGCAGGATGTGTTAAACAGTCTGACGCCCGGGCAGATGGTGGTGAAGATCGTTCATGAGGAATTGATAAACCTTATGGGATCTGAGACCACGGAGATCGCCCTAAAGCCCGGGAACGAGATCACGGTCATCATGATGGCAGGCCTTCAGGGTGCCGGAAAGACCACTACCACGGCGAAGATCGCCGGAAAGCTGAAGTCCAGGGGGAGAAAGCCCCTTCTGGTGGCCTGCGACGTGTACCGTCCTGCGGCTATTGAGCAGCTGCAGATCAACGGGGAGCGGCAGGGAGTCCCGGTGTTTGCCATGGGCAGTCACCAGAACCCGGTGGATATCGCCAAGGCGGCGGTGGAGCATGCCCAGAAGAACGGTTTTAATGTAGTGATTCTGGATACGGCGGGACGTCTCCACATTGACGAGAGCATGATGGAGGAGTTAGCTGACATTAAGGAAGCTGTGGATGTCCATCAGACCCTTCTCATCGTGGATGCCATGACCGGTCAGGACGCAGTCAATGTGGCGGAGAATTTTGAGAAGAAGATCGGTATCGACGGGGTTGTGCTGACGAAGCTGGACGGCGACACCAGAGGCGGCGCGGCTTTGTCCATCAAGGCGGTCACCGGAAAGCCCATTCTGTATATCGGCATGGGGGAGAAGCTTTCGGATCTGGAGCAGTTTTATCCGGACCGTATGGCCTCCAGGATTCTGGGGATGGGGGATATCCTTTCCCTGATAGAGAAAGCCGAGCTGGAGGTGGATCAGGAGAAGGCCAGGGAGCTGACGCAGAAGCTTAAGAAGGCGGAGTTTGACTTTAATGATTTCCTGGACCAGATGAACCAGATCAAGAAGATGGGCGGAATGGCAAGCATTATGAGTATGATGCCGGGCATGCCCCAGATGAAAGGCGACATGGACATTGACGAATCTGCCATGAACCGTGTGGAGGCCATCATCTTATCCATGACCAAGGAGGAGAGAGCTAATCCTTCTATATTAAACCCTTCCAGAAAACAGCGCATCGCAAAAGGCGCAGGGGTTCAGATCCAGGAAGTAAACCGCATTGTAAAGCAGTTTGACCAGATGAAGAAGATGATGAAGCAGCTGCCGGGCATGATGGGCGGCAAGCGGCGGGGCGGACTGGGCGGCATGTTTGGAAAGTTTAAGATGCCCTTTTAAACGGCAGGCAGATATTTGTTAGCAAAGCAGAGTTCTTCTGTTTTTGTCTATAGATAGCTTTCCCGGGAGAGGTCTCCAAAGGAAAAGCGAGATACCATGGAATGAGGAGGTGAGACAGACATGGCAGTAAAGATGAGATTAAGAAGAATGGGACATAAGAAAGCTCCTTTCTATAGAGTTGTTGTTGCAGATTCCAGATCTCCGAGAGACGGCAAGTTCATTGAAGAGGTGGGTTACTATGATCCGAACCAGGAGCCCAGCGTGATCAAGTTCAATGAGGAGAAAGCCAAGAAGTGGCTGGCCACAGGCGCGCAGCCCACGGAGACTGTTGGCAAGCTTTTGAAGATTGCTGGCATCCAGTAATCTTAAGGTGAGGGAATGAAAGAATTAGTTGAAGTAATGGCGAAAGCCCTTGTAGAACATCCCGAAGAAGTTACCGTGACGGAGACCGAGAAGAACGGCGAGACGATCCTGGAACTTAAGGTGGCTCCCTCCGACATGGGGAAAGTCATCGGTAAGCAGGGGAGGATCGCCAAAGCGATCCGCTCCGTTGTCAAGGCAGCAGCCTCGAAGGAAGAGAAAAAAGTAGTTGTTGAGATCCAGTAGGAGAGATAAGACCGCCGCCCTTTGGGGAAGACGGTCTTTTTGTACACAGACCTGCGCAGATGAAATATGCTGCTTAAGGGAGCGGGCTCCAGGCGTGCTTAAGGGCGCAGATAGCGGGTGATTTATTCACCGGAATTATAATCCGTTTAAAATAACCTTACGTTTCGCTGGTCTGCTTTCCCCATAGCACAAAGGGAAAATGCCGGGGGTAGCACCACAACGCCTCCGTTTTTTCCTTTGCGCTCTCGAAAAAGCATCCTCACCGAAAATGAAAGGTATTTAAATCGAGTTATACTAGAGCGTGTTTGAAAATTCATTCCCGCCAGATGCGCGCCCCACTTCGCGGTATATTTGAGCCAAATTCAGGTTACATAGCCCGCTATGCGCCCTTCATTTGGCTCAAATCTCCCACAAATTGTGACGCGTATCTGTCAGAAAGCAATTTTCAAACACGCTCTAGGGAAAGGAAGACGGCATGGAGGACACTTTGAGGGTAGGCGTGATCACATCCACCCACGGAGTCCGTGGGGAAGTGAAGGTGTTTCCCACCACGGATGACGCCGCCCGGTTTAAAAAATTGAAAGAAGTGCTTTTGGATACGGGAAATGAGTTAAAACCCATGGAGATCACCCAGGTAAAGTTTTTCAAGAACATGGTGATCCTGAAATTCAAAGGCTTTGACAGTATAAATGACGTGGAGATCTATAAGGGAAAGGACCTTTTGGTCACCAGGGACAAGGCTGTGAGGCTGGGGCCGGACGAGAATTTTATTGTGGACCTTATTGGGCTTACAGTTGACACGGATGAGGGGGAACGCCTGGGGACTTTGACGGACGTGATCCAGACAGGGGCCAACGATGTGTACGAGGTGACTATGGACAGCGGAAAGAAGGCGCTGCTGCCGGCCATAAAGCAGTGCATCCTGGATGTGGATTTAGAGAAAGGAAAAGTCCTGGTCCATGTCCTTGACGGGCTGTTGGATCTGTAGGGCAGGGGAAGGAGCAGCCATGAATTATCACATTCTCACCCTGTTTCCCCAGATGGTGATAGAGGGGCTTAACACCAGCATTATCGGGAGAGCGGCGGACAGAGGGCTCATAAGCATCCACGCAGTGGATATACGGGACTATTCAAAGGATAAGCACAGGCATGTGGACGACGCGCCCTACGGCGGCGGGGCCGGGATGGTGATGCAGCCGGGGCCGGTGTGCGACTGTTATGAAGATCTGTGCGGGAAGCTGGGAAAGCGGCCCCGGGTGCTTTACATGACGCCTCAGGGCAGGGTGTTTAACCAGTCCATAGCCATGGAGCTGGCAAAGGAGGAGGATCTGGTGTTCCTCTGCGGCCATTATGAGGGCATTGACGAGCGGGCCCTGTCCCTGATCGTGACAGACCATCTGTCTATCGGGGATTATGTGCTGACCGGCGGGGAATTGCCTGCCATGGTGATGATCGACTGCATCTCCAGGCTGGTGCCAGGGGTTTTGAACAATGACGAGTCCGCCCAGATCGAGTCATTTCACGACAACCTGTTAGAGTATCCCCAGTATACCAGGCCTGAGATCTATGAGGGGATGCAGGTGCCTTCGGTGCTGTTGTCAGGCCACCACAAGAATATTGAGACCTGGCGGCGGCAGGAGTCCATAAGACGGACCCTGGAGAGAAGGCCGGATCTTTTGAAGAAGGCGGATCTGAGCGGGAAAGAGAGGGAGTTTTTGGCGGCGCTGCAGGGCGGCTGTCAGGGGGAGGAAGGCGGATCGTGAGGATGGATGTTGTCCGGGGGGCGGCGACAACCTTAAGGTTACGATTCATGGGGATTTGAAATTGGTGTATTATTGAGTGAGCATGGGGCGAGGGGTGTCGTGGGGCCAGTCAGAGAAGGAGCACTCAATAGTACACCAATACAGCTCCCTCCGTGACTAATAACGCCTCAAGTTAACAACATTGAATTTCCTAAAGAAAGTGCTTGCGCCGCCGGACATAGTATGGTAGAATAAATTGGTTTTCAAAATAAGAGATGGTCCTCTGTTACCGGAGTGCGGGTATTACGAACATCAAACATATTTTAAGGAGGTTCCAAAGTGAACGAGATCATTAAGAGCATCGAAGCAACTCAGCTGAAGGCGTCTGTGCCGGAGTTTCATGTTGGAGATACCGTAAAGGTATTCAACAAGATTAAGGAGGGTAACCGGGAGAGAATCCAGGTATTTGAGGGAACGGTTATCAAGAGGCAGAACGGCGGAGCGAGAGAGACCTTTACCGTGAGAAAGAATTCTAACGGCATCGGCGTTGAGAAGACATGGCCGGTACACTCCCCATTTGTGGACGACATCCAGGTGGTACGGAGAGGTAAAGTAAGGAGAGCGAAGCTGTACTACTTGAGAGACAGAGTTGGTAAGGCTGCCAAGGTAAAAGAGTTGGTAAAGTAATTGATCGTAACAGTTCAGACAGGTCTGCGCGTTTATCGCGCTGACCGTGCGAATATGTAATGGCAGCAGGCATCCGGCCCATCGCCAGAGGCGATTCTAATTGGCCGGATGCGTAACAGTTCAAGGGTTATTTGAACTGTTACAATTGATCACAGATGCAACCCAGGGACAATAAAGATGATTTATTGTCCTTTTCTATTCTCATATGATGTGACAGGCAGGTGTAAGTTTGGAATTTTATCAGATGGAGGATACAACCCCATTAAGAAGGGCCATCAAATGGATCGTGGATATTGTGGTGGTCATCTCCCTGGCCTGGTTTGTGGCCTATGGGTTCGGCGTCCAGATCAAGATCGCCGGACAGTCCATGGCGCCTCTGCTTTCCGGGGAGGATGTGGTGCTCATGAACCGGCTTGCCTATGATTTTGGAAATCCCGGGAGGTTTGACGTGGTGGTGTTTGAGCGGGAGGACGGCAAGTCCAATGTTAAGAGAGTGATCGGGCTGCCGGGGGAGGAAGTTCAGATCAGGGACGGGTTTGTGTATATAGACGGAGAGAAGCTGGAAGCGGAGCGGGGGTTAAATACGGCGGTGCTTCCCGGCCTTGCGGAGAATCCGGTGACTCTGGGGGAGGACGAGTATTTTCTTCTGGGGGACAACCGGGAGGGCAGCGAGGACAGCCGTTTCGTCAATATTGGAAATGTAAAGAGAGATCAGATACAGGGAAAGGTGTGGCTGCGTCTGATGCCGCTTTTAGATATAGGATTGATCGAATAGAACAGGAGATTTTTATGAATATACAGTGGTATCCCGGCCATATGACCAAGGCTAAGCGGGCTATGAAAGAAGATATCAAGTTGATTGACCTGATCATTGAACTGGTGGATGCCAGGGCGCCGGTTTCCAGCAGGAATCCGGATATTGATGACCTGGCAGGAAACAAGGCCAGGATGGTGCTTTTAAATAAGGCCGATCTGGCGGGGGAGCGGGGCAACGACGCCTGGGTTTCGTGGTTTCGGGATCAGGGCCTCCAGGCGGTGAAGCTGGATTCCAGAAGCCGGGCAGGGCTTAAGCAGATCCAGGCAGCGGTTCTTGAAGCCTGCAAGGAGAAGACGGAGAGGGACAGAAAAAGGGGTATCCTTAACCGGCCGGTGAGGGCTATGGTGGTGGGAATCCCCAATGTGGGAAAGTCCACATTTATCAACTCCTACGCGGGAAAAGCCTGCGCAAGGACAGGCAATAAACCGGGGGTCACCAAGGGAAATCAGTGGATACGCCTGAACAAGAGCCTGGAGCTTCTGGACACTCCGGGGATCTTGTGGCCCAGGTTTGAGAGCCAGGAGGTGGGTATGCATCTGGCTCTGATCGGGTCCATCAATGACCAGATCCTGGACGGGGAGCAGCTGGCCATGGAGCTTATCATACTTCTCATGGACAGGTATCCGGAGGTACTTGGGGAGCGTTATGGTTTTGAGAACATAGAGAAAGAGACGACGGGTCAGGGGGATATCCTTACCCATCAGGAGGCGGCCGGGATCCTGGAGAAGATCGGGACGGTCAGAGGGTGTCTGATAAAAGGGGGACAGTGCGACCGGAAGAAGGCTTCGGATCTTCTGCTGGATGATTTCAGAAGCGGGAGACTGGGTAGGATCACGCTGGAGTTCCCAGAGGAGCCAGAGAAAAGCGTCGGTTGATGACATTTTCCATAAGCTGCGCCATCTTCGGGGACAAAAGCTGGCGGTGCCTGGAAGAAACACAGGTTTGCCGTGTATGGCAAGGGGCTGGCGGCGCGGAAAAGACGCATGATGAGAGGAGGGAGGTACAATGGCGATAAAACCCCTGACAGGGGAAAAGCTGGAAAAGGAGTTGGCCCGGCTGGAGGCTATGAGGGAGTATGAGCGGGCCTGGGAGGAGCGATCCTGTATGTGTATCTGCGGCATCGACGAGGCGGGCAGAGGTCCCCTTGCGGGGCCGGTGGTGGCCGCGGCAGTGGTCCTTCCAAGGGATTGTGAGATCTTGTATCTCAATGATTCCAAAAAGCTTTCCCAAAAGAAGCGGGAGACGCTTTACGATGAGATCACGGCCAAGGCTGCGGCGTGGGGAATCGGCATGGCGTCGCCGGGCCGTATTGATGAGATCAATATTTTGCAGGCAACCTATGAGGCTATGAGGCAGGCGGTAAAAGAGCTTGGAGTCACGCCGGATGTTCTTTTAAACGACGCGGTGGTGCTCCCTGGCATTGAGGTGGAACAGGTGCCTATTGTAAAGGGGGACGCAAAGAGCGTGTCCATCGCCGCGGCAAGTATCCTGGCCAAGGTTACCAGGGACCGGATGATGGTTAAGTACGACGATTTGTACCCTCAGTACGGATTTGCGAAGCACAAGGGGTATGGGACGGCTGAACATATTGGGGCTCTCAAGGAATACGGCCCCTGCGCTATCCACAGGCGGTCATTTTTGAAGAATTTTCATTTGGAGGAAAAGCAGGGGATTGGGGGAGAGGAATAAGCGGAAGATTGGCGGACAGTATGAGGATTTGGCCGCAGCGTATTTAAGGGAGCAGGGATATGAGATCTTAGAGCGCAATTACAGGGACCGGCTGGGGGAGATCGATGTGATCGCCAGGGAGGCGGGGTATCTGGTTTTTGTGGAGGTGAAGTACCGGAAGGATCAAAGGAGCGGCTACCCGGAGGAGGCGGTTTTCGCACGGAAGCAGCAGAAGATCCGCCATACGGCTTCCTACTATCTGTACCGTCATGGGTATGGGGAGGAGACGCCGTGCAGGTTTGACGTGGTCAGCATTGCGGGGGACGAGGAGGAGATCCTTCTGATTAAAGACGCGTTTTAGAGCAGGCTGAAGGAGCGGCTTGGAACAGGCAAAAGACGAGGAGGACAGATATGATATTGGAGACTGACAGATTGTTCCTTTTATCCCCGGACAGCGTGGACGCGGGGGATGTTGCGGAGTATGTGCGCAGGAACCGGGATTTTATGCGGGAGTTTGAGCCGGAGAGGGAGAGCGCGTACTACACGGCGGAGTTTCACAGGGAGATGTTAGAGCGGCAGGCCCAGGAGTGGAAAGAACAAAAAGGCTATCGGTTCTATATTGCCCCAAAGGATGACAGGCATCTCATTATGGGGTTTGTGGGGCTGAGCAATGTGGTCATGGGGGCTTTTTGTTCCTGTTTTATCGGATGTCAGCTGGATAAGGACCATTTAAGGCAGGGATTTATGACCGAGGCGGTCAATGAGGTGGTAAGGTACGCCTTTGGCAGCCTGGGGCTTCACCGCATTGAGGGGAATATTATGCCAAGGAACAAGGCTTCCATCGGCGTGGCCCTAAAGTGCGGGTTTGTCAATGAGGGGCTTTCAAAGAAGTATTTAAAGATCAACGGCGTTTGGGAGGACCACCTTCATTTTGTCAGGCTCAATGAAGAGATGGAGTGACAGTCAGGTGAGAGACGGGAGGGAGCGTTTATGGAGCTGAACTGGGTCCGCAAAGGGAAGAAAACGGCTGGGGTTTTGAGGGATGTGGAGAGAAACGGGGTTCATTATCTCACATTTCCCATTTTGGAGGAGCAGGGCGGGCTTGTGTCCCACGGGTTTGCCACCAGGATCGGAGGTGTGAGCCAGGGGAAGTTTGCCCAGATGAATCTAAGCTTTACCCGGGGGGATGACCCTGACTGTGTGAGGGAGAATTACCGCCGTATGGCCCAGGCCCTTGGGGTGGACATGGAGCAGATGGTCCTTGCGTACCAGACCCACACCACCAATGTCAGAAGGGTTACAGGGGAGGACGCGGGGAAGGGTCTTGCGCGGGAGCGGGATTACCGTGACGTGGACGGTCTGATCACAGACGTGCCGGGTATGACTCTGGTGACATTTTTCGCAGACTGTGTGCCTCTGTATTTTTTGGATCCGGTACACCGGGCTATTGGGCTTAGCCATTCCGGATGGCGGGGAACCGTGGGGCGCATGGGAAGAGTGACGCTCAAGGCTATGGAGGAGGCTTTCGGCACCAGGCCCCAGGATGCGATCTGCTGCGTAGGCCCCAGCATCTGCAGGGACTGCTTTGAGGTGGGGGAGGAAGTGGTGGAGGAGTTTCGGGGGGAATTTCAGGAGAGGTACTGGGATGAATTGTTTTACCGGAAGGATAACGGGAAGTTTTTGCTGGATCTGTGGAGGTGTAATGAGATCATTTTGCGGGAAGCCGGAGTTTTGCCGGAGCATATCCAGGTGACGGATATCTGTACCAGGTGTAATCCGGGCAATCTGTTCTCCCATCGGTTCGCGGGGGAGGAGAGGGGGAATCTGGCGGCGTTTTTGTGTTTGAGAGGGTAGAAGGGGAAAAGATCTGTAAAGGCTTTCGAAATAAGGGTATTCACTGCACTCTAAATGATATTGTAAGATTTATAGATTGATTGCGCTAGAAAAATCAAAGAGCAGGGGGCTATGGTGTTCGCTTCCTGCTCTTCGCATTAGATGTAGTCTTTTATTTTCTGATATTCACCATAGGCGTCTCATAACCCGGGCAGGACTGGGCGATAAAGTAGGCTGCCTGGGCTTTTTCCTGTATGGCTTTGGAGACATCCGGAATCTGGCTTGTCTGAGCAGAATCCGCTTTTTCTGGATCCGCGGCGGCCTCTTCTTCCTCCCTGGCCCATCTGGCTTCCTCGTCCAGGATCGCCTTCATGATGGTTCCCTCCTCCGCGGCGTCATCTGTCGATGTCTGGGGAACAGGCTCCTTTTTCTCAGGGTCAGTCTCGGTTTTCGGTATCTCGTATTCCGCCGCTTTTTCGGCTGCTTTGGCCTGTTCTTCGCGGGCCTTGGCGTTTAATCCCAGGGTGGTGTCCGCTTTTGCCTCCTCGTTCTTTGTATCCTTTGGCATGATCGTGTCAGGAAGAGCTTTATACTCAGGACTGTCGGTGAATTCATGCATGGCGTCGTCAAGGGCAGCGGCTTTGTAGTGTTCCATCTGGAGCAGCTCCCGCTTTTGATCCCGGGAAAGGAATGTGTTTTTCAGAATGGATCTGACCCGGTTGACGGCAGCCTCCGCGTGGTCGGCTTTTAGTTTCTCCACCTCCTCCTTGGTCGTGCAGGATTCCAGGGATTTCTCGTAGGATTTCCGCTCTCTCTCGATGATCTTGGCCTTCTGATAAGTTCCGGGGTTGTGCTTTTTTAAGTAGTTCATCTCTTCGCTGGTTAGTTCTTTCCCGGCAGTCAGCTTGATCTCAATATCTCCCTCCATGCGGCTGGAGCGGTCATACTCGGGATAGCGCATCTCGTCTACCTGCTTTTTGAAGGTGTCGTCAGCGGGAGCGGCGTTATCCGGAGCGTAGTCGCCTTCTTCCTGTCTTTTCTGCCACCGCATCCGCATCTCCATATTTTTTGCAAGAGAGCTTAGGGAAGTGACCATCATGATGCTCATATAGAACCTCCTTTCCTCATAGATATACTCTCGGAGTCTCTTTGTGCCTGATTTTGTGAGATGATTTTTTGTCAGATGTGCATAAATTTATGAGGCGTACGTGGAACGTACGTTGATTAAATGTATGTGCATATGGCGGAAAATCATCCACAAAGGCAGGTGCAGGAGAGGTTCCGAGAGTACATATAGAACTGAAATGTATCATATTATATATCGTCGGATTATGGGAAAGGTTAATGAAGAATATTTTGTCTAAAGAAAAAGCCCTCCAGGAAAGAAACCTGGAGGATCATTAGGGAGGATGATTACAGATCTAAAGCCTTGAAATCAATCCACAGATCGTCATAGATATTGACCTTGATCATGTCTTTGAACGTATAGGAATCAGCTTTAAAATTTGTTTCCTCCAGATGATACACAAAGATTTTCATACTAAGTGGATCCACAATCCAGTATTCCCTTACTCCGGCATCCGCATATAGATTTAACTTTCGGATATAGTCATGACTGGAATTGCTGGGAGAGGCAATCTCAACAATCCAGTCAGGCGCTCCGGTACACCCCCGGTCTGTCAGCTTATTGGGGGCGCAGATCACGCTGATATCTGGTTCCACCACGTTTTTGTCATCTTCGGAAAACAGCTTTACAGCGAAGGGGGACGGGTAGACTTTACAGGAGCCTTCCTTGGAATCAATATAGTTTGCAATTTTTTTAAACAGAAATCCAAGTATTTCCTGGTGTACTCTGCTGGGAGCCGCCATGTAATAGATTTGGCCGTCTATCAGTTCGGCTCTGACGTTCTCCGGCAGGTTGTAATAATCCTTCTCTGTGTAAATGTTTGCGTGGGCGAATGCTTCTGACATAGGATTCTCCTTTCTTAGTGAATGAGCTGCTTGGGGGTGTCCTGTGACCTCTGTAGGGATTCCTGGTATTGCTTCATTGTCTCGTTGATTGCGCGTCCGATAAAGCGGCCATTGACGCTTTCGCCGTGGGTCTTCCTATGAGATTGAATGGTATCCCTCTGACCCGTTACATCTCCTCCTCCCAGTCCTTCAGCTTTTTCTCCGAGGACCGGTAGCTCTGGATCAGTTTCTGCAGTTTCTCCGTAGGCGACAGGGTTCTCTCGATAGATACGCCATGGTTTAAGGAGTTGATGATGGCGGCTAAAAACTTACTCATATCAGCTTCCACATACCAGGGGCGGGAGAGAAGCTCCGGGGTGCGGTAAGTCAGGTTCGTGGTAATGACAGAGTCAATATATCCTTTTTCATAGAATTCGTCAAACTGGTCCAGACCGCTGGTGAAGAGACCGAAGGTGCAGCAGATGATGACTTGTTTTGCCTTCCGGTCTTTCAGTTCCTTGGCAGTGTCCAGCATGCTTTCCCCGGAGGAGATCATATCATCAATAATAAGGACTGTCTTGTCCTCCACAGAGGAGCCTAAAAATTCGTGGGCAACAATGGGGTTGCGGCCGTTCTCGATCCTGGAATAGTCCCGGCGCTTGTAGAACATTCCCATGTCCACGCTTAGGTTGTTGGCCAGATAGACAGCCCGGTTCATGGCCCCCTCGTCAGGGCTGATGACCATGAAATGTTCCTTGTCGATCATCAGGTCCCTGTAGTGGCTGAACAGGGTCTTTACAAACTGGTAGGTGGGCATGAAGTTGTCAAAGCAGTGGAGAGGGATGGCGTTCTGCACTCTGGGGTCATGGGCGTCAAAGGTGACAATGGTTTTGACCCCCATGGCCACCAGCTCTTCCAGAGCCATGGCGCAGTCAAGAGATTCCCGGTGAGATTTTTTGTGCTGGCGGCTTTCGTAGAGAAACGGCATGATCACATTAACCCGGTGGGCAGTGGCCGCGGTGGCTCCGATGACCCGCTTTAAGTCCTGGAAGTGGTCGTCAGGGGACATATGGTTTGTGTGTCCAAACATGCGGTACGTGAGACTGTGGTTTGTAATGTCAGCCATGGCAAAGATGTCGGTTCCGCGGACAGACTCTTCCAGAACAGCCTTGGCTTCCCCGGAGCCAAAGCGGGGACAGCGCATGTTCAGAAGGTAGGAGTCTACATCATATCCGCGGTAGTTTAAGTCTGCTTTCCGCCGCTTTAGTTCTTCCATATCATGTCTGCGGAAATGTACGATGTGGTCATTGACTAAGGAAGCCAGATCTTTGCAGCCTTCCAGGGCAGCCAGCTTTAAGGGCGCTAAAGGAAGGGAATCTTTAAATAGATAATTGCTTGACATATGGGCTTTTCCTCCGTTTTTCCAGGGATGACGAAAAATTTATCTGTTGTGGGGAAATTATACCATTGCGGGGGGAAGGGCGTCAATGTTTTGGGGGGAAGTATTGGAAAAAAAACAGAATGGCAGTATATCAACGGACAGATCTAAGGGAGGAATGCGTCCTTTACAAAAAGAGAGAATCTTGCTATCATTATGTTAAGTGAAGGCGGGCAGTTGAGTGATCCGGAATTTTTTGGCGGTTCAAGGTTAACAACTTCCTATAAAATAAGGAAAAGAAAGGAATCATGTTATGGGGAAAGGGCATAGGATAAAGGCTGTGGATCCGGGGTCCATTGGGGAGGAGCTGGGGCTGGAGCCGGGGGACCGGCTTTTGACCATAGATGGAAACGAGATCGAAGATATTTTTGATTATGAGTACTATGTAGGCAGCGAGTCCATGGTCATGGTGGTGGAAAAAGAAAATGGGGAGGAGTGGGAGCTGGAGATCGAGCATGACTACGAGGATCTGGGGCTGACTTTTGAGAATGGGCTCATGAGTGAGTACCGCTCCTGCAAGAACAAGTGTATTTTCTGCTTTATTGACCAGATGCCAAAAGGGATGCGGGAGACGCTGTATTTTAAGGATGATGATTCCAGGCTTTCTTTTTTGCAGGGGAATTATGTGACGCTCACCAATATGTCGGACAGGGATATTGACCGGATCATCCGGTTCAAGCTGTCCCCCATCAATATCTCCGTGCATACGACCAATCCTAAGCTTCGGTGTCGGATGTTAAATAACCGGTTCGCGGGGGATGCTTTAAAGAAGATGGACAGGCTTTATGAGGCGGGGACGCCTATGAACGGGCAGATCGTTCTGTGCAGGGGAGTGAATGACGGGGAGGAGCTGGAGCGGACCATCAGAGACCTTTCTAAGTTTCTTCCCTGGATGGAGAGCGTGTCCGTGGTGCCGGTGGGGCTGTCAAAGTTCCGGGACGGGCTGTATCCTCTGGAAGCCATCACAAAAGAGGACGCTGCCCGGACCATTGATCAGGTGGAGCGGTGGCAGAGACGGCTTTTTAAAGACCATGGAACCCATTTTGTCCATGCCAGCGACGAGTTGTATATACTGGCGGGAAGAGAGCTGCCGGAGGCTTCCCGGTACGACGGGTACCCACAGCTGGAAAATGGAGTGGGCATGATACGGCTTATGACAGAGGAGGTGGGAAAGGCTCTGGAGGATCTTCCGGGGGACGATCGAAAGAGAGAGGTTTCCATTGCCACAGGGCTTTTGGCCTATGAGTATCTGAAAGGGTATGTAGAGGAGATCCGGGGGAAGTTTCCAGGGGTTAAGGTCCATCTCTACCCTGTTGTCAATGAATTTTTTGGGGAGAGGATCACAGTCAGCGGGCTGATTACAGGGCGGGATCTGATGGCACAGCTTAAGGGCAGGGAGCTTGGGAGCAGGCTTTTACTTCCCGCGTGTATGTTTCGCAGCGGGGAGGAGGTGTTCCTGGATGATATTACCAGGCAGGAGGTAAAAACTGCTTTACAAGTGCCGGTGGATATTGTAAAATCAAGCGGATATGACTTTGTGAAGGCGGTTTTGGGACTTTCCGTGGAGGAAAGGGAAGCTTCCCTCCACGGAGAGTATGAACTGGATGAAGAGGAGATGAACTATGAGTAAACCGATCGTTGCCATCGTGGGCAGGCCCAATGTGGGCAAATCCGCGCTGTTTAATGCCATTGCCGGGGAGACGATTTCCATTGTGAAGGACACGCCTGGGGTGACCAGGGACAGGATCTACGCGGACTGCACGTGGCTGGATATGAATTTTACACTGATCGACACAGGGGGCATTGAGCCTGACACGGACGATGTGATTTTGTCCCAGATGAGGGAGCAGGCCGAGATCGCCATGGCCACGGCGGATGTCATCGTGTTTATGGTAGATGTGCGCCAGGGGCTGGTGGACGCGGATTTCAGGGTGGCGGATATGCTGCGGAAGTCAAAAAAGCCGGTGGTGCTGGTGGTGAACAAGGTGGACAGTTTCCAGAAGTTTGGCAATGATGTGTACGAGTTTTACAATCTGGGGATCGGGGAGCCTATTGCGGTGTCAGCGTCCTCAAGGCTTGGGCTTGGGGACATGCTGGACGAGGTGAGCCGCCATTTTAGTTCTGATCATCTGGCGGAGGAGGAGGACGAGAGGCCCAGGATCGCCATTGTGGGCAAGCCCAATGTGGGGAAGTCCTCCATTATCAACAAGCTGACGGGGGAGAACCGGGTTATCGTGTCCAATATCGCGGGCACGACCAGGGACGCGGTGGACACGGAAGTGGCTCATGACGGGACGGAGTACGTGTTTATTGACACAGCCGGGCTGCGGAGAAAGAACAAGATCAAGGAGGAGCTGGAGCGCTACAGCATCATCCGGGCTGTGACCGCGGTGGAGAGGGCCGATGTGGTGGTGCTGGTCATTGACGCGGTGGAGGGCGTCACGGAGCAGGACGCTAAGATCGCGGGCATTGCCCATGAGCGGGGCAAGGGCGTGATTATTGCCGTCAACAAGTGGGACGCCATTGAGAAGAATGACAAGACCATGAATGAGTTTACCAGGAAGATCCGGAACACCTTGTCCTTTATGGCTTACGCGGAGATCATTTTTATCTCTGCTCTGACAGGACAGAGGCTGGGGAGGCTGTTTGACACCATTGACATGGTGCGGCAGAACCAGAATATGAGGGTTTCCACAGGGGTTCTCAATGAGATCATGACAGAGGCAGTGGCATTGCAGCAGCCTCCGTCGGACAAGGGCAAAAGGCTTAGGCTGTACTATATGACTCAGGTGGCGGTGAAACCTCCTACGTTTGTGATTTTTGTCAATGATAAGAAGCTGATGCATTTTTCTTATACCAGATATCTGGAGAACAAGATAAGGGAAGCGTTTGGATTTCGGGGGACAGCTCTTAAGTTTATTATCAGGGAGCGGTCCGGAAAGGATACATGAGGTGTGTGAGTATGGAGAGACTGATCTGTCTGGTGATCGGATATTGTTTTGGGCTGTTTCAGACCGGGTATCTTTACAGCAAGGCCCACAATGTTGATATTAAGAAAGAGGGAAGCGGCAATTCCGGAAGCACGAATGTACTGCGGGTCATGGGGGTAAAGGCCGGGGCCATCGTGTTTTTGGGGGATTGCTTTAAGACCGTGTTTGCCTGCCTGGCAGCCAGGCTTTTATTTGCCAGCCAGCCGGATATGGTGGGGCTTTTGGTGCTGTATGCCGCCCTCGGCGCGATCCTTGGTCACAACTATCCGTTTTATATGCATTTTAACGGGGGAAAGGGGATTGCCTGCACGGCAGGACTTCTGGTTTCCATTGACTGGAGGCTGACTCTGATCTGCCTGATCGTGTTCGCCCTGATCGTGGGGGCGACCAGGTATGTGTCTTTGGGGTCTCTGGTGGTGGTGACTATTTTCCTGGCTTGGATGGTGGTGTTCGGGATGATGGGAGAGTACGGCGTGAGGGCCGGTCTGCTGCCAGAGTTTTACGGAGTGGCGGCAGTGATCGCGGCGCTGGCGTTTTTGCGGCACAGGGCTAATTTAAAGAGGCTGTTTTCGGGGACGGAGAATAAGATCGGGGTGAAGAAGAAATAGGATGAAAGATTTTTTGATGGAGGAATTATGGCAAATATAGGCATAATCGGCGCAGGAACCTGGGGGACGGCCCTGGGTCTTGTGCTTTATGGGAACGGGCATTCGGTGACTTTGTGGTCCGCCTTTGAGGAGGATGCCAGATATCTTGACAAAAAGCGGGAGCACAAAAATCTGCCAGGGGTAAAACTGCCTGGAGATATGGTGTTTACGGCTTCCATGGAACAGGCTGCGGAGGGGAAGGATGTTTTGGTTCTGGCGGTTCCCTCCATCTATGTCCGGTCTACGGCGAGAAAGATGGCGGCCTTTTGCGGAAAGGGACAGGTGATCGTGAATGTGGCCAAGGGGATTGAGGAGGATTCGCTTTTGACTCTGTCCCAGGTGATCGAGGAGGAGCTTTCCGGGGCCAGGGTGGCGGTTCTGTCAGGGCCCAGCCACGCGGAGGAGGTGAGCCGCAGGGTTCCCACTACCTGCGTGGCGGGAGCGGCGGACAAAAGGCTGGCCGCGATGGTCCAGAATCTGTTTATGAGTCCGGAGTTTCGAGTGTATATAAGCCCTGACGTGCTGGGGATTGAGCTTGGGGGAGCCCTAAAGAATGTGATCGCCCTGGCGGCCGGCATTGCCGACGGACTGGGGTATGGGGATAACACAAAGGCGGCTCTGATCACCAGAGGAATCCACGAGATCGGACGCCTGGGTATGAGGATGGGCGGGCTGTCGGAAACCTTTGGCGGGTTGTCGGGGATCGGGGACCTGATCGTGACCTGCGCCAGCATGCACAGCCGCAACCGGCGGGCCGGTATTCTCATAGGCCAGGGCTGCTCCATGGAGGAGGCCATGAGCCAGGTGGGAATGGCGGTTGAGGGCGTGTATTCGGCCAGGGCCGCCTGGAAGCTGGCAGAGAAATATCAGGCGCCTATGCCCATCGTGGAACAGGTGAATCAGGTGCTGTTTTTTGGGAAAGACCCGGCGGGGGCGGTGAAAGAGCTGATGTGCCGGGACAGGACCAGCGAGACGGGGGAGGGGGTATGGGAAGAGGCCAGGGATGAAAAAATTTAATACCGCCGGTCCGTGTATTCCTAAAAAGCATTATATGGTGGATCTGGAGGACCGGCTGAACCGCATCCACAGAATGGTGGATGACGGAGAATATTTTACGATAAACAGGGCCAGACAGTATGGGAAGACTACAACTCTTGCCGCTCTTGCGGGAAAGCTGACAGAGGATTATCTGGTTGTCAGTCTGGATTTTCAGAAATTCAGTCAGTCATGTTTTGAACATGAAGATAGCTTTTGTCACGCTTTTCCGGTATTTTTGTCAGGGAGGTAAGACGTCTGGGAGTGCCATCAAAAAAGAGGAAAAGTCCTTCAAAGGGGGGAGAATCTGAAGGCGGGCGGGGAGATCGTAATTGGAAACAAGCGTTTGATCGAAGCGGTTGTCTGATGGAGCGGAGATGTTTTTGTGAAAGCGCAAAATGGGAGGAGAATTTTATGGGGATCTACGTGAATCCAAGAAACGTGGCATTTCGGAAGGCTTTAAACGGGGATATCTATATTGGAGAGACACGGGGTGGATTATGGGGAGATGGAAAAATGGTACGACGGGTATCTTCTTGGAGGACTCTCGATCTATAATCCGAAGTCTGTGGTTGACGCGCTGATGTGGAAGAAATTTAAGAGTTACTGGACGGGAACAGAGACCTATGAGGCGTTAAAGGCGTATATTGATATGAATTTTGACGGGCTGAAGGAGGCGGTCACCGTGATGCTGGGGGGCGGGCGGTGTAAGATTGATCCCACCACGTTTCAGAATGACATGACCACCTTTAAGACCAGGGATGATGTGCTTACCCTTTTGGTCCATTTGGGATATCTGACTTATGATGAGAAGAACAGCGAAGTTTTTATTCCCAATCAGGAGATCAGCCAGGAGTTTGTGCGCTCCATAAAGGTGGGTGGCTGGGGAGGGCTGATGGATGCCTTAAACCGCTCGGAGGAGCTTCTTTTTGCCACCTGGGCAATGGACGGCGGGGCCGTGACAGAGGGGATGGCAAAGATCCACGGGGAGACAGCGTCGGTTTTGCAGAACAACAGTGAGAATTCTCTCACCTGCGCCATTCTGATCGCCTACTACAGCGCCAAGGCCTACTATCTGAATCCGGTTATGGAGATGCCCACGGGAAAAGGGTTTGCGGACGTGGTGTATCTACCCAAGCGGGGCGTGGATAAGCCGGCTCTGGTGGTGGAGTTAAAGTGGGACAAAAGCGCTAAAGGCGCCATGGCCCAGATCAAGGACAAAGAGTATGGAGAGTGGATTTTGGGGTACACAGGGGAAGTTCTCCTGGTAGGGATCGGGTATGACAAGGGGAAAAAGACCCATCAGTGCGTGATCGAAACCTACGAGAAAAAATGAAAGGTTCTCCTGCCAGGTTATAGCAAATATAACTTTTCTGTATAGCTTTACCATTGCAAAAAGCCAATGCACAAAAGCAAAAGTGTTGACAAGTGAAAATGTTGAAGCTATAATGGATAAAGTTTTACATCAAATGTTTGCATAATTATGAGGAGGAGAACATTATGAAAAAACTGATCACATTAGGATTAACGGCAGCTATGGTTGCTTCCTTAACTGCCTGCGGCGGTAACGGCGGGGACGCCACCACAGCGGCAGCAGGCGGGGACGCCACCACAGCGGCGGCAGGAGGGGATACCACCACAGCCGCAGGCGGCGCTTCGGCCGACAACTCAGGGGCTGGGGCGGAGGGAGCTTTTAAGATCGGCGTCATCGGACCTCTCACAGGACCGGCGGCGGCATACGGCATCGCGGTGCAGAACGGCGCGGACCTGGCTGTGAAGGAGATCAACGCGGCAGGCGGCGCAAACGGCGTTATGCTGGAGATGAATGCCCAGGATGATGAGCATGACCCGCAGAAATCCGTCAACGCTTACAATACGTTAAAAGACTGGGGCGCTCAGGCCATTGTAGGCTCCACCACTTCCGACCCGTGTATCGCGGTGGCGGCGGAGACATCCAATGACAATATGTTCCAGATCACCCCGTCAGGCTCCGCGGTGGAGTGCGTGGCTCCGGAGAATGTATTCCGCGTATGTTTCGCTGACCCGGACCAGGGAACTGCTTCCGCCGTGTACATTGGCGAGAACAAGCTGGCCACCAAGATCGCGGTTATCTATGACAGCTCCACCACCTATTCTTCCGGCATCCGGGAGGCGTTTGTGAAGGAGGCTGCCAACCAGGGACTTGAGGTTGTGGCTGACGAGGCGTTTACCGCCGACAATGCCACGGACTTTTCCGTACAGCTGGACAAGGCTAAAGAGGCTGGCGCTGAGTTAGTGTTTTTGCCCATCTACTATCAGGAGGCTTCCGTGATCTTAAAGCAGGCAAGCGACAAGGACTTTGCTCCTATCTTTTTTGGGTGTGACGGCATGGACGGTATTTTGACGGTTAAGAATTTTGACACGGCTCTGGCAGAAGGACTAATGCTTCTGACTCCGTTCTCCACAACCGAGGAGAGCAGCAAGGCGTTTACCGAGGCTTATGTGGCGGCTTACGGCATTGAGCCAAACCAGTTCGCGGCAGATTCCTATGACGCGGTTTACGCCATCAAGGCAGCTCTGGAGAAATCCGGCGTTGCCGCGGACGCGGACTTCTCCACAGTGTGCGACGCGTTCAAGACCGCTATGACAGAGATCACCATCGACGGACTGACCGGAGAGGGCATGACCTGGAACGCTGCAGGCGAGCCGGACAAGGCGCCCAAGGCAGTTAAGATCGTAAACGGTGTGTATGAGATGCAGTAAAGAAGTGGATCTGAGGGGTTGTCGTATGACGGCCCCTTTTCCCTTATAGCCGGGCAGAGGGAATCTTTGCCTTGCGCATCGTTTTCACCTGTGATATAATTCGACATAATATTGTTTTTATTTTAATGGAATGAAGGGGTGGATTCATGAGTTTTCTTTCGTACTTAATCAGCGGGATCAGCCTGGGCAGCATTTACGCCATCATTGCCCTTGGGTATACCATGGTGTACGGCATTGCCAGGATGCTGAATTTTGCCCATGGGGATATTATCATGGTAGGCGGCTTTGCCATTTTTACCATGGTCAGCACCCTGGGTATGGCGCCTATGGTGGGGATTTTGACAGCAATCGTGGTGTGTACGGTTCTGGGCGTGACCATTGAGTTTGTGGCCTACCGGCCTCTTCGGGGGGCTTCCTCCCTGGCGGTGCTTATTACAGCCATTGGCGTCAGCTACCTTTTGCAGAACTTGGCTCTGCTGATCTTCGGGTCCAATGCCAGGCAGTTTACGTCTGTGGTGACGGTTCCGGGACTGAAGCTGGCAGGAGGGCGGTTGTCCATATCCGGCGAGACTATTGTGACCATTGTAGTGTGTATTGTGATCATGGCAGGGCTGACCGGGTTTATCAACAAGACCAAGGTGGGGCAGGCCATGCTTGCGGTGTCTGAGGACCGGGGGGCAGCCACCCTTATGGGGATCAATGTAAACAGGACCATTGCCATTACCTTTGCCATCGGCTCGGCTCTGGCGGCTATTGCGGGGGCTCTTTTGTGTTCCACCTACCCGTCCCTGACCCCATACACCGGCTCTATGCCGGGGATCAAGGCCTTTGTGGCGGCAGTGTTCGGCGGCATCGGCTCCATACCGGGGGCGCTGATCGGCGGGATCATCCTGGGAGTGGTGGAGAATCTGTCAAAGGCCTACATCTCTTCCCAGCTGTCGGATGCCATCGTGTTTTCCCTGCTCATTATTATCCTGCTGGTTCGTCCTACGGGGATTCTGGGCAAGA
This sequence comes from uncultured Hungatella sp., assembly GCA_910588505.1. GTDB lineage: Bacteria > Bacillota > Clostridia > Lachnospirales > Lachnospiraceae > UBA3402. The sequence continues at coordinate 41,624 of CAJUPQ010000022.1, forward strand.
AGATCAATGAGAAAGTGTAGGTGCATGATGGTGAAAGGAAAGAAGAATAAATTACTGATTCAAAACAGCATTACCTACGCCATGGTTATCCTTTTTTGGGCGGTGATCCAGGGGCTGTCTGCGGGAGGCCATGTTTCCAGCCTGATGAAAGGGCTTTTGGTGCCTCTGTGCATCTACGCCATTCTGGCAGTGTCTTTAAACCTTACGGTGGGGATTCTGGGAGAGTTAAGCCTTGGACACGCGGGATTTATGTGCGTGGGAGCTTTTTCCGGCGCCTTTTTTACCAAGTGTGCGGAGTCCATGATCCCAAGCGTCGGGCTTAGGTTTTTCTTTGCCCTGGTTTTAGGGGCGGCAGTGACCGGGGTGTTCGGCATCCTTATCGGGATACCGGTTCTTCGGCTAAAGGGGGATTATCTGGCTATTGTGACTCTGGCCTTTGGGGAGATCATCAAGAACCTGATCAATGTAATGTTTATCGGAAGGGACTCCAGGGGATTCCATTTTTCCATCAAGGACAGTTTGTCTCTGGGGCTGGAGGACGGGGGAGAAGTCATCGTCAAGGGGGCCCAGGGGATCACGGGGACGCCCAGGGCAGCTACTTTTACTATCGGGATTCTGCTCCTTTTGCTGACCCTGGTGATTGTATTGAACCTGATCAATTCCCGGACCGGTCGGGCCATCATGTCCATCCGGGACAACCGGATCGCGGCGGAGTCCATTGGGATCAACATCACCAAATATAAACTGATGGCATTTTCCATCTCCGCGGCTCTGGCAGGTATGGCAGGGGTTCTGTATGCCCACAGCCTGGCCACTCTGGCTGCCACGTCGGCCAACTTTGGATATAATAAGTCCATCATGATCCTGGTGTTTGTGGTGCTGGGAGGTCTGGGCAATATCCGGGGGTCTGTGATTGCCGCCATTGTGCTGACGGCCCTTCCGGAGCTTTTGAGAGGGCTCAATGATTACCGCATGTTGATTTACGCCATTGTCCTGATCGTGATGATGCTGTTTAATTCCAGCCCCAAGGCCATTGAGATGAGAAGCGTTATGATGGAGCGGCTTAAGGGTAAAAAGGCGGGATCTGAATCTGCCGCAAAGGAGGCTTGATAAGTATGGCAATGTTGGATGTAAAGAACCTTGGCATTTCTTTTGGAGGCCTGAAGGCGGTGGATAATTTCAGTGTGACCATTGAGAAGGGGGAGCTGTACGGGCTTATCGGTCCCAACGGCGCGGGAAAGACCACGGTGTTTAACCTGCTGACCGGGGTTTATAAGCCGGATATGGGCTCTATCCATCTGGACGGAAAGAATATCACAGGGAGAAAGACCATTGAGATCAACCAGGACGGAATCGCCAGGACTTTCCAGAATATCCGCCTGTTTAAGGAGTTAAGCGTTCTGGACAATGTAAAGGCGGGACTCCACAATCATCACCCTTATTCTACCATAGAGGGTATTTTCCGGCTTCCCAGGTACTACAAGGTGGAGCGGGAGATGAATGACCGGGCCATGGAGCTTTTGAAGGTGTTTGACCTGGACGGGGAGCGGGATTACAAGGCGTCAAATCTGCCTTACGGCAAGCAGAGGAAACTGGAGATCGCCAGAGCCCTGGCTACAGACCCTAAGCTTTTGCTTCTGGACGAACCCGCGGCAGGCATGAACCCCAATGAGACGGCGGAGCTGATGGAGACCATCCGCTTTGTGCGGGAAGAGTTTGACATGACCATCCTGCTGATCGAGCATGACATGAAGCTGGTGTCCGGCATCTGTGAGAAGCTGACCGTGTTGAATTTTGGTCAGGTGCTGACCCAGGGGGAGACCTCCGCGGTGCTCAATGACAAGCGGGTCATCACAGCATATCTTGGAGAGTAGGAGAAGAGGACATTATGGCAATACTGGAGGTTAAGGATCTGGAAGTCTATTATGGCGTTATCCAGGCCATTAAGGGAATCTCTTTTGAAGTGAACCAGGGGGAGATCATTGCCCTTATCGGGGCCAACGGCGCGGGGAAGACCACCACTCTGCAGACCATTACCGGGCTGATCCCGGCCAAGGCGGGGAACATCATCTATGAGGGTGAGGATATTACCAGGATCCCAAGCCATAAGCTGGTGGGCATGGGCATGGCCCATGTGCCTGAGGGGCGGCGGGTGTTTGCTCAGCTGACGGTGCTGCAGAACCTGAAGCTGGGAGCTTACACCAGAAAGGATAAGGGGGAAGTGGAGGAGACTCTGGGCTCTATTTACGCCCGTTTCCCCAGGCTGGAGGAGAGGAAGAACCAGCTGGCGGGGACTCTCAGCGGCGGGGAGCAGCAGATGCTTGCCATGGGGCGGGCGCTGATGTCTCATCCAAAGCTGATCGTTATGGATGAGCCGTCCATGGGTCTTTCCCCTATTTATGTCGATGAGATTTTTGATATCATTAAGGAGATCAATGAGGGCGGCACCACCGTGCTTTTGGTGGAGCAGAACGCCAAGAAGGCATTGTCCATTGCCCACAAGGCTTATGTGCTGGAGACGGGGAAGATCGTGTTAAGCGGGGACGCGAAAGAGCTGATGAATGATGATTCGGTGAAGAAGGCTTATTTGAGCGAGTAGGCGGGATTTCTTCCGGGAGAAAACGGGGATCAGGCAGTGTATTCTGAGAGTACATTTCCAGGAAAAGGAGGTTCGGGGAACATGAGAGAAGACTTAAGAGGAAACAGGGGGGCAGGGATGCTGGCCCGGTGCCTGGCAGCGGTTTTGGCTTTGGGACTTTTGGGGGCCAGGATTGCTTTCGGGGCCACAATCCAGGTGGGGCCGGGGATGCCGAAACCGGCAGAGGCGTTTCAGGTGGAGAAGTTTGTGCTTCCCCAGGAGGCCAGGGTGCTGGTTGTTGTGGAAGGAACGGGAGGAAGCGACTGCAGGGTGTACGCCTATGAGTGGTCGGATAAAGGCTGGGAGCTTCGGGTGGAGACGCCTGGGATCCTGGGGAAGAACGGCATGAGCAATCACCGGACCACAGGGGATAAGACCACCCCCATCGGCGTGTTCTGTATGAACACTCCTTTTGGGCAGAGCGAAGCTGTGGAGGGATTTCCTTCGGATTATATTAAGGTGAGGGAGAGCCATGTGTGGTCTGACGACTTAAACCGTCTGGTGGACGACAAAAGCCAGGCAGGGGAGCACGTGGGCACTTCGGCGTACCAGGGGTACTATGACTATGTTCTGGATGCCGGGTTTAATGGGAAGGCGATCCCCGGTCAGGGAAGCGCTCTGTTTTTGCACTGCCGGGTGCCGGAGGCTGTCAGCACCGGAGGGTGCGTGGCGATCCCCAAGGAGGAGATGGAAAAGGTCATGAAACTGTACGGGACTTACGGGAGCGGGGCCTGCTTTATCGCCCAGGCACCGGAGGGGACGTTTTCCCAGATCTATGAGTCCTATGGGGTCAATGACGGGTTGTCGCCGGATGGGGATTTTGGGGTTTAGTTGCGGGAGTAAACCTTACGGATATTGACAGGATAAAAGAGTGACTTATGAATAAGTTCCCACCCCCTTGCATATATTTTAGAAGCATAGCAAGGGGGTATTTTTATGGAGCAGTTTTCAGTATACAAGGATATTCAGGCGAGGACCGGAGGCGAGATCTATCTGGGGGTGGTGGGACCCGTGCGGACGGGAAAATCCACGTTCATCAAACGTTTTATGGAACTTATGGTGCTTCCGGAGATGGAGGATGAACACACCAGGACCCAGGCGAGGGATGAACTGCCCCAGAGCGCGGCGGGAAAGACCATCATGACCACAGAACCCAAGTTTATCCCCAAGGAGGCGGCTCAGGTGGCGCTGGGGGACGATATCGACGTGTTGGTGAGGCTCATTGACTGTGTGGGTTTTATGATCGACGGGGCTGCGGGACACATTGAAAATGACAGCGAGCGGCTGGTGAAGACGCCGTGGTATGATTACCAGATCCCCTTTACCAAGGCAGCGGAGATCGGAACCAGGAAGGTTATCACCGACCACTCCACTATTGGGATCGTGGTGACTACGGACGGGACCATCGGGGATATCAAGCGGCCCGCCTATGTTCCGGCGGAGGCTCGAACGGTCAGCGAGCTAAAGGAGCTGGGAAAGCCGTTTATCATCCTGCTTAACTCCGTGAAGCCGTTTTCCGACGATACCAGGCAGCTGGCGGCGGAGATGAACAGCAAATACGGTGTGTCGGTTCTGCCGGTAAACTGCGAGCAGCTGAAAAAGGACGATATCTTACATATTTTGGAAGTGGTTCTCAAAGAATTTCCGGTAACCCAACTGAATTTTAAGATTCCTAAATGGCTGGAGATCCTGCCATCGGATCATTGGCTGAAAGCCGGGGTGATCCAGGCGGTGCGGGATCTGATGGGCAAGGTGAACCAGATGAAAGATGTGACGGCGGCCCTGGCCGGGGTGGTTACGGACGTGGTCCGGGGCATGAAGACGGACCGGATGGATCTGTCCGACGGCACGGTGTCCGTGGATGTCAATGTGGATGACCACTATTACTATGATATCTTAAGCGATTACGTCGGCATCCCCATTAATGGGGAGTATCAGCTGATGCAGCAGCTGCGCAGCCTTGCCAGGATGAAGCAGGAGTACGAGAAAGTCCAGAGCGCCATCAGCCAGGTGCGGCTGCGGGGTTACGGCGTGGTAACACCTGAGAAGTCGGAGATCATCCTGGATGAGCCTCAGGTAATCCGCCACGGCAACAAGTACGGGGTGAAGATGCGGGCGGAGGCGCCGTCCATAAACATGATAAAGGCCCACATAGAGACCGAGATCGCGCCGATCGTAGGCAGTCAGCAGCAGGCAGAAGACCTGATCGCCTATATCAAGCAGAACGCCAGAAACAGCGACGAGGGGATATGGAATACGAATATTTTTGGAAAGTCCATAGAGCAGATCGTGGAAGACGGTATCCAGGCCAAAGTATCGCAACTCACCGAAGACTGCCAGATGAAATTGCAGGATACCCTGCAAAAGATCATCAATGACAGCAAAGGGGGAATGATTTGCATCATCATCTAGCCGTGCAGAAAAAGAGGTGTGAAGGGCCCATGGGAGCATGCTTTTGCTCACAAAGGGCACTTCGCAGCTCTTTTTCTATAGGGCCGGAGGCCCGACATGAATAATTTGGCGGCCAAAAAATGGGAAGAGAGGAAAGAAAGCCGCTTCGCCAAATTATGAATGAAGCACGGCGGACGGGAGGTCAGGAAAGGAAAACAGCCAAGAACTTGTGCAGAAAAAGAGGTGTGAAGGGCCCATGGGAGCATGCTTTTGCTCACAAAGGG
>CAJUPQ010000023.1 GCA_910588505.1 uncultured Hungatella sp.
ATATGACGGAAAATCATCCACAAAGGCAGGTGCAAGAGAGATTCCGAGAGTACATTTTTATAAATCAGACATGATTGTCTCCTTTCTCACCTGTATCCTTAACAAGGGGTGCTCTTGGCCCCTTCCTGCACCCACCTTTGCCGCCTGTCCCCTAAACACAAAAAGAGGGTACTGCAAAATATGAAATCTTTATATTTTGCAGTACCCTCCTTGTTCAGTTCTATAAAACGCTGTAAATCAAAGCCCTAACATACTGGGATCCACTTCGGTATAGCCTTCTAAAGATGGCTCCGCCACCTCTACCGCCTGACCCGGGTTATGATAAACCATCTTGATATCAGCCTCCACACTGACTGTCTCGCCTTCCATGGTCATATCCATGACCATTTTCACCTCACCGCTGGTTACATAGCCGTCTTTATTGATCACCGATTCGCCGCTCACCTCTTTAATACTGTAAGAAAGCCCTTCCAGCTGATCGCTCATATCGCCCATGGCGCCAAATACTTCCTGAACATAGGCATCCATCTTGGAAGCATCGGCTGTGTAGGTCAGTACCTGATTGTCCCCATCCTTTTTCGCCTGGACATCCAAAAGATAAGAAGAATCCATAGAAGCGCCGCCGGTAGAAGACTTAATCTGCTCCATCATCTTATCCAGGTCCATAGCATATTTTATCTTCTGGCCCATGGCCTCCATGTAGTAATAACCATCCGCATAATACATGGTCGTATCTATGGTCTGACCCATGGTGGTAGTGGTTCCCTCTGCCAGGTAACGCATCCCTTCCGTATTGACGCCATCCATCTTCATATTCATCGAGGTAGATATGTCCATTGTCTCATCTCCCTGAGTCATGACCATATCCATCTCATAGTCCACATCCATGCTGGTAAGTTCCTGGCTCTTCTTCATCCCCGCATCATAGATCTCCTTGGGATCCTGCTTGCTACCGCAGCCGACCAGGGATAACACCATGGCTGCCGTCAGTAAAAACGCACCTACCTTTTTCATAATTATTCTTGCTCCTCCTTGTATTTGAATATCTTAATAACAGATTCCAGTATACTATATCCTCTGTAAAAACACAAGGGGAATCTGGCCGGTTTCTCTCTTTAGGACGGGTCTGCTTTCCCGGATTTGTACAGAAAATTGGACTCCTCATAAACAGCGGTATCAGGCCCACTGTCTCAACCGCGCCGTCACACAATTCTTGTGCTGTGAGGCTGTCTCTGATATAATAAGAAAAACGACACACCAAACAGGAGGGATTGCCTTGAACGAAATCTATTTTCCCAGCTGCAATTTTACAAAAGCCAGCCCCGAAGCCGCCAAAAGGATACGCGCCTACTTAAAACAGCGGATGCCTGTAGCAGGCTGCTGCCGCATAGACAAGCTGGCGTATACGAAAGGCAGCACGGCCCTGTATCTCTGCCAGGCCTGCCGGGAGACCATTGAAAAACGCATGCCAAACACATTCACCCTGCAAAATCTCTTTGCCTATCTGGTGGAGGACCCGGACTTTGCCTGGCCCGATTACAGCGGCCTGACTGCCACCGTGCAGGACTGCTGGCGGGATCGGCGCCACCCGGAAGTCTTTGCGGCGGTCCGCATGGCTCTGGAAAAGATGCATGTTTCCGTGACGGAGATGAAGGAAAACCGGGAGCGCAGCGTCTACTGCGGCACCCTCCATTTTGAACCGAAAGATCCCGAAAACATCGCCCTGCTGGCAGAATGGGAAGACCAATCCATCTCCCACATGCCCCGTGAATCCCAGTTCAGGCTCATGAGGGAGCAGGTTGAGAAGTTCCCCTGTCAGCTGGCAGTCACCTGTTGCAACCGCTGCACAGACGGCATTGAAATGGCCGGCGGCAAAGCGGTCCATCTGATGGAACTGGCTATGGGAACCTATGACAGGTAAGTGCGTCTGCCCGGCAAAAGCGATATAACCCACAGGCAGGGAGGAGTACCGTATCTCTGGCTCTTCTCCCTGCCAATGTTCTCAATGCAGTCAAACCATACTGCGCATCTCTCACAGGCCCCCCAGATCTCCCACTGCGTACAGCGGCAGATTTACAATGCATTCACAGCCTTATAGATGATCCGGCTGATATCCTCGTCCTCTATTGAAAGCGCGCTTGCAGACATATCCTCGTGCAAAAGAGTATCTATTCTAAGATAATTAAGAAAGAGAATCTTTTCATCAAAACTCTCCAAACGTTTCAAATTTCCCACATCCGAAATATTTCACCAATAACCTGGCTGAACAAAGCGTCAGGATGATGAAAGTAAGCGGATGCTTTCGGACTTCGAAAGGAGCAGGGTGCTTTTCCGCCATCATGTGGTATCTTCAGACGGCAATGAAACATCACATTGGCGCGTATACTGCTATTCTGGAAGGATTAGCGGGTAATAATCATGCCCTAATTTTCGGGGCTGACTGAATTAGTTACGCAGTTTCATGAAAGTCCCGCCGCCTGACAGGATGCATAAGTTCAGGTATATCAGACGCATCCGCCAGGCTTCCATGTGCAGCCCCACATTTCCTGCCGGGAACATGCCGGGTTTGGAACCTATACTTCTCCCTTGCCCGGATACCGGATCTTCTTTCTCAGAACCAACAGTGCCAGAATATTAGGAAATGCCATAAGCCCGTTCCAGATATCCGACAATTCCCACACCGCCTTCAGGCTGCTCACACACCCTAAAAATATGGCGTACCCGTACAAGATCAGATAGACGGTCCGGATCTTCCGGGCGCCAGCCTCCGATATGGATATCCACTGCCCGGCCTGGGCCATTACCCCTTCCAGAGTCTGCTTTCCCAGATAATACCAGGCGATCATGGTGGCAAAGGCGAACACCACCATAGAGCCAGACACCAGATACTGCCCCGCCGCCCCCAGAGCCGCCTCAAAACAGCGAGCCGTCAGCACCGCCCCGTCATAGCTTACCCCATAAAGGCCCTGGCTGCCTCCGGTGACGCACAGTATCACCAGTGCCGTCATGGTACAGATGACCACAGTGTCAAAAAACACCTCAAACATGGCCCACATGCCCTGCTCCTGGGGGGTGGTCCCGTCGGTGGCCCCGTGAAGCCCGGCCAGACTGCCAAGACCGGCTTCATTGGAGAAAACGCCTCTGGCAATGCCGTAGCGGAAGCCTCTGGCGATCCCATACCCGCCCACACCCCCTAAGAAGGACCTGGGAACCAGGGCATGGGTAAAAATCTCCCCCAATGACGGTAGAATCCGGTCATGGAATTTTATGAGCACAACCGCGGAGAACACCATGTAGACCGCTGCGGACACAGGAACCAGCCGCTCCGCCACATTGGCCACCCGCATGGTTCCACCCCAGGCCACAAAGACCGCAAGCCCTGTGATCACTCCCCCGCAGACAATGGGCTCTGCCCCTGTGAGATAGCACACCGTCTGGGCGGCGGCGTTGGACTGGACCATGCTGCCCATGCCCAGAGAGGCTAAGAGGCATAAGATCCCGTATGTAAGGCTTAGCCCCGGACTGCCAAGGCCTCTGGAAAGGTAGACCATGGGACCGCATATCCATTTTCCCCTGCCGTCCCGGTAACGGTACAGGATCCCAAGGCACGTCTCCCCGTAGGCGGTCATCATGCCTATGGCCGCTGATACCCACATCCAGAAGACCGCCCCCGGCCCACCGGCCGTAAGGGCCGACGCCACCCCCACGATGTTGCCGGTGCCGATGGTGGCTGCCAAGGCGGTGCAGGCGGACTGGATCTTGTTGATGGAACCCTCCCGGTGCTCCCCTCCCCTCTCATCCCTCCCACTAAACAGACTTCCCACCGTAGCGCCCCACCATGTTTTAATCCCCCAAAACTGAAACCCTTCCGACTCCGCAGTGAGAACCACCCCCGTCAGCAGCAAAAGCCCCAGCAAAAGCGGCCCCCAAACCAATCCGTGAATTCGATGAATCATATATTGCTCCTGTTGCTTTTTTATCATCTATTCCCCCAAATAGTAATATATTCCAAAAGCTGCCTTTCCTCCAGGTCTTGGCTTTTATTCTCCACTATGTTACAATAAAACGCATCAACCTTTATTTAAGGAAACCGACAAGTAAAATAAACAGGATGAAAAAACGTCCTAAAACAAGATATCCCCATGCTATGATAAATTTAGACGTAATTAACTGTAAATTTCCAGCCATAGGAAGGGAGATGGGGCCAAATGTCAGATCAGGAAATGCTCAACGCATTAAAAGCTTTATTAAAACCAATACAAAATAAATTAGACAGCTTAGACATCAAATTATCAGAACAGCAAATCCAAATAGATAGTCTGCGCCTTGATATGAAAACTTCAGAGCGCGCAATCAGAAAAGACATCCATCAGCTTAACGACGGAATCGATACCCTGGTAGAGGTCATGGAAATCAAGGGCATTCTGCCGGAAGCAAAATAAAAACATATCTTGAGTGAGCAAAGAGGGCGAGGGTTGTCGTAGAGCCAGTCAGAGAAGGAGAGATGTTAGCCTCCGTATTTTGACCATATGAAAAGGTTGTGTTTACAGCATTTGCAGACTCTGACAACATACTTTTAGCTGACACTCCAAATATAACAGGCAGGATCTGCTCCAATAAATATGATGCGCAAACCTTCGCTGGCGAATTCTGCTTTTGCCAGGGAGGGAAAGCAGGAGGGCTGATACCCGACTGATTTCCGCTTTAAGGGCTTATCGGAATGTTTGGCATATCTGAACCCGAACGGCACACAGCCTCACTTCCCTCCCTGGCTCCACGACAACCCCCGCCCTTTGCTCACTCAACTATATATCAAATCTAAATCCCCATACAGTAACAACTTTTTCTTAAATATCCAAATACAATTTCCCCCAACCTCTTTCACCCAATAAAAAAACATGCTATACTATCTTTATTAAACTCTCTCAGCTTGGAGGTTCCATATGCCTGGATTTACCACCCACTACATTTTAGGGATGAAAGCTTTCAATGACCTTCCGTCCAACCCGCTAAAACATATCATATCCAAATACCGCTGGCTCTACCAGTTAGGACTCCAGGGTCCGGACATGTTCTTTTACAACATTCCCATCCTGCGGCACCGGGATTACCGCAACGTAGGCTCCTATATGCACGAACACCATGTCAACCTGTTCTTTGATGTATACTTAAAGCAGATCGCCCAGATCCACTCCAAACAGCAGCGGGAACAGGCCGTGGCATATTTCTGCGGCTATCTCTGCCATTACATCGGAGACTCCATCTGCCACCCCTACGTCTACGGGCGTATTCAGTATGACATAGGTAACCCCAGCAGTCAGCACCACGGTCTCCACGCAGAGCTGGAAAATGACATAGACGCTCTGCTTCTCAGGAAATTTAAAAAGAAAAAGCCGTCGGAATTTAACCAGGCGGCCACGATCTGCCTCAACGGCCAGGAGACCCAATTTATCTCCCGCCTGCTTTCCGACTGCATCAACGAAGCTTACTATCCGCTTTCCTACAAAAACAATTTCCAGGTATCTGCCCGGATGGTCCACCGTTCCATTCTGGCTCTCCGGTTCGGATGCCGGACCCTGTCAGATCCGTCGGGCAAAAAGCGTAGCAGCATCGAATTTTTTGAATCCATATTCCTGGACAATCCCATCGCTTCACGAAAACTGGTGACAGACCAGGTGGCCAACCCCAGATGGAGCCTGAATCTGGATCATGAAGTCTGGTGCAATCCCTGGAACAAGCAGATGGCCTCCACCGTCTCATTTCCCGAGCTGTTCCGCCAATGCCTGGCCAAGTGCCGCACCATCTACTATATGCTGAACCAGAGCATTCTCAACATCAGAGATGATACAAGCCCTGACATAACTCCTCTTTTGGAAGAACTGGGCAATTACTCCTACCACAGCGGGCTCCCTGTGGATTAAGCAAAAACAGGGGAGCCTTTCGGCTCCCCTTCGCGCTATTCCATCTTCAGTTCTTTGCACGGCTGAACCATGGACTCGCCTGTTTTTGATTTGTACTTCATTTGTACAATATCAGTATATCCCTGCGCCGTGATCTTATGTATGATCCCGGTATAGAGTTTCATCCATTTTTTCCACATACTTCCAAAATCACAAAAACCACGAAAATGCCTCCCCCTCAGGCTCCGCCTCAAAAGTCATGACCTTCCCTGTACGAGGATGGACAAAAGAAAGCTTCCACGCCCAGAGGGCCAGGGAAGCCTTCCTCCTTTCTCCCCCTGCAAATTCCGGGTTATACCGGTTATCCCCCCACAGCGGCATCCCATGTCCCGCAAACTGCACCCGAATCTGATGGTGACGGCCTGTGGATAACTCAATCTCCACCAGGGTCAGAACCTCCGGTTTTCCAATCCGTCCCGCCACAAAATATCTTAATTCGGCACGTTTCGCCCCTGCTGTCCCCTTTTCCACAATTTTCGACACGTTGCTTTTGCTGTCTTTCAACAAATAATCCACAAAGTTTTCCACATTATCCACAATTTCTCCGCAAACGACGGCTTTATACACTTTCCCCATTTTCCCGCTGCTTACCTGCCTACAGAGGGCTGCGGCCGTGCTCTTGGTCTTGGCATACACCATGACGCCGCCTACAGGCTTGTCCAGTCTGTGGATAACTCCCACATACGTTTCCCCGGATTGTGGATAATGACTGTGGATATGTTTCCTAATCTCGCTGACCATATCCGGAGCAAAGGAAGCGCTGGACTGGGACTCCACCCCTACCGGCTTTTTTACAACGATGATATCCCTATCTTCGTATAGTACTTCCAGCACCTTTTTCACCTGCTTTCTAAAATGCCTTCTTAAAATTTCAAAAAACCTTGCATTTTTCCATCTCTTACTGTATAGTATAAGAAAACAGATAACGTAGTTTTAAAAACTACATAGCAAACTTTTTACACTTTATGCAAATACATCATATTCCATATAGGAGGTATTTCTATGAACAAACTGCACATCAAAGATCCGGGAAGCGCGATCACCCATTTTATCGCCATGATACTGGCCATTGCGGCGGCCACCCCTCTGCTCTCCAAAGCCTACCGGGAAGCCGGGGGACTGGCTACGCCCGCGCTGGCCGTATTCATCATCAGCATGATACTGCTCTACGCTGCCAGCACGGTTTACCACACCCTGGACATCTCCCCGAACATAAACAAGCTGCTGCGCAAGGTTGATCACATGATGATCTTTATCCTGATCGCCGGCACGTACACTCCTGTCTGCATGGTTGTCCTGGGAGACCGCACCGGATGGGGGCTTCTGGCCCTGGTCTGGTCCATCGCCCTTTTCGGCATCCTCATAAAGGCCTGCTGGATAACCTGTCCCAAGTGGTTCTCCTCCCTTTTGTATATCGCCATGGGCTGGGTGTGCGTGCTGGCCTTCGGCAAGATCGTCCGGGCTCTTCCCGCGCCTGCCTTTGGCTGGCTTTTAGCCGGAGGGATCATCTACACCGCAGGCGGCGTCATCTACGCCCTGAAGCTGCCGCTGTTTAACTCAAAGCACAAAAATTTCGGCTCCCACGAGATCTTTCATCTCTTTGTTATGGGCGGCAGCTTCTGCCATTATGTGATGATGTACCAGTTTGTGGCATAACCCTTCATCACAGCCTCGATGATCACAGGTCAGGAGGGATTGTCGGCGTTTGGCCGCCCCTCCTCCTCGTCCGCGAACAGAGGCCGCATCTCCATGTCCGCCGGCCTCTCCTCCTTAGGCATATACCGCTTAAAGATATTGTTAAACAGATAGGAGTTGAAAAACGCGATCAAAGCCACCCCAAAAATGGTAAGCTGGGGAAGGAAACTGAGGGCAAGAAATACGATAGCCCCGTCCACCGCCAGCATCCCTATGGTGCTGAACACATGGCGGATTGCCATAAAAAAGGCATTGAAGATGGTCCGCTTTACAGGATTGTAAAACCGGGCCTGAAGCGGGAACACATAAGTAAACATGGCGACCCAGATAAATACCATGGAAAAAAATATGGTGATCATCACGGTCCGCATCGTGGAAGCCCCCACCAATCTCACAAAGTAATACACATCACAAGCCAGAAGAAGCCCCACAGTCAAAAAGATCAGCCAGATTGCGGTGGCCTGCTTGAAGTTCTCCCTAAAGGACTTAAAAAAGGAGCGGAACGTGTATCCGTCGTCATCACGGGCCAGCCGCAGCGTAACATAATACATCGCTGTGGTGGAGGCTCCTATGGTCACGATGGGGATGGAGCACACGATCCACAAAAGATTGACGATGAGAACATCCCAGAACTTCCCGATAAACCGCCACACCGGATTGTCGTAGTTAAAGAAACCTGAAAACATAGGCATTTTCCTCTTTTCTTAATCGTTCATTCGCATGAATATCAACTGCTTCTTTCCTCATTATATCGGAAGTATAAGAAAAAATCAATTTTATGCCGTAATTTTACGAAAATTTTATGAACAGACAGATACAGATATGGTATAATATTAAGATACCCTTATCTTAGCACAGAAATTGAGGTATCATTATGTCACTGAAAGAACAATTAAAAGAAGAAATCAGCGCGGAACGCCGCAAGATGAAGGAGATGTCCTTCCGGGACAAGCTGTGGTACATCTGGGAATACTACAAGCTGCACATCGGCGCCGTGATCCTGGCCATCGTACTGCTGAATATCGTAGCTACTTCCGTTTATAACACCACCATCCACCCCGGCCTGTACTGTATCATCATCAACAGCCAGTCAGCCCAGGAGATGGATATGTCCATCCTGGAGGAGGATTTCCACGACCTAATGGGGTTTGGAAAAAAGCAGCCTGTGTATGCGGAATCCATGTTCATCACCCACGGCGACGCGGCCACAGAGTACAGCTATGCCTCCATGGCAAAACTCTCTGCCCTTGTGGCCTCCAAAGACCTGGACGTGTTTATGGCAGACCAGGAGAATACGGACCACTACGCCTCCATGGACGGCTTAGCGGACCTTAAGCAGCTTCTCCCCCAGGATATGCTCTCTGTTCTGGAAAGCCGTTTAGGCTTTTCTCCTGACAGCGCCGGACAGCCTGTGGCCGTGTCCCTGGATATCTCCCGGACCGCCTTCGCGGATGCCATGCATCTGTCGGAAAATGCCTGCAATTTAAGTATTATCAGCAATTCCACCCATACAGATACAGCCATTGCCCTGATCCGATATATTTTTGATCTGTGAGGGAAAAGCCCAGCTTCTCTATAACATTTATGGACGCTTCGTTAGAGGCGTCTATTTTTGCGTATAAAGGACAGTCCATATGTTCTTTATACCACCCCAGCACGCCCCGGCAGGCCTCCAGGGCAAACCCCTGTCTCCTGTAGGGGGCAAAGACCCGGTATCCCAGCTCAAGGGCGTCCGACGCCCCGGCCCGCTCCCACTCCCCGGTCAGGTTCACCACACCCGCCCTGCCGATGATCTTACCGCTCCCCTTCTCTGTCATTGCCCAGATCCCGTATCCATAAAAACCATATTGATATCGGATGTATTCCCTTAAAAGCCCGGGGCTGCCAAAGATCCCCTCCTCCTTTTCTCCCGGCCCTGCCCCTGTCTCGGTCTCCTTCTCGTCTCCTGGCTGAAATTCCCGGAGCACCAGCCTCTCTGTCTCTGCAATGACCCAGGGAACCCCCAGATGCTTCCTGGCCACCTGTTCCAGATACTCCCGGCTTAGATCCTCCACTGATTCTATAAGATATTTTGTCATGGATATGTCCTGCCCGCTGTCTCTTTTCCACAGGCCAACAGAGGCTTTCCCGGCTGCCTTGGCAGCCAGGAGAGCCTCCGTCTCGTCCGATACTGTCACTGTATGCGGTTTTCCCTCTATCATGACCAGATACTCTTTCGTCATGTTTTCCCTCACATCCTGTCTTCCCTGCCGATTCCTATTGGCTAAACGGCAGGTTAGCAAGTCTCCGGTTCCGGGTATTCCACGCCCATGGTATCCACAGTCACAGACCGGATCTTCTGCTCTTTCATAGGCCGGTCCATATAATCCGTCTGCACCTGGGCGATCTTATCTACCACATCCATCCCCTCTATGATCTGTCCGAAAGCCGCATAGGCCCCGTCCAGATGGGGCGCTTTTTTATGCATGATAAAAAACTGGGAGCCGGCGGAATCCGGAGCCATGGAGCGGGCCATGGACAGCACCCCCGGTTTATGTTTTAATCCATTGTCGAATCCGTTCTGGGAAAACTCCCCTTTGATAGAATATCCCGGACCTCCCGTCCCCGTTCCCTCGGGGCAGCCGCCCTGGATCATAAACCCGCTTATGACCCTGTGAAAAATCAGCCCGTTATAGAATCCTTTCCCTATCAGACTGATAAAATTGCGGACCGTATTGGGCGCTGTCTCGGGATACAACTCTGCCTTCATCACATCGCCGTTTTCCATGGTGATCGTTACAACTGGATTAGCCATACTCATAAGTTCCTTTCTCGTCCTGTTATTCCTACCTATTTTACCAAATCTGTCCCGTCCTGGCAACCCTGCATTTTCTGTTTTGCCAGCTAGAATTTGGCTCAAATATACCGCGAAGTGGGGCGCGCATCTGGCGGGAATGCATTTTCAACACGCTCTAGAGCATTTGTAGCAAAAACACCAGAAGACAGCACCCCATAGACACCATAAACAAGCTGACTCTGCAATATCCCATGACCATGGCCACCCCAAACCCAACCGCGGAGATCCATGTCTCCTCCGTGGCCTCCAAGATGGCCGGGAACGTCATCACCGACAAGGTCACATACGGCACATAGGTCAAAAAGGATCGAAATGTCCTATTCTTGATCTCTCTTCTCAAAAAAGCCAGAGGGATCACCCGGATCAGATAGGTGGTCACTGCCATTACCAGAATATACATATAGTTTTTCATACTTCCTCCTCGGGTACAGGCATGAGCACAGCCGCGGCCCCGGAGATCGCCAGTGTAAGAACGATAATCTTCATCCCTGAAGAGATAAAGTCAAACAGAGGCGCCATGTGGACCAAGGCACTCAAAGCCATAGCTGCGGCGATAATCGGCAGGAGCTTTTTATCCTCCCTGGCCGCGGGCATAAAGATCGCGATGAACATGCCGTACAGCGCCATATTCATGGCATTTAAAAATGTCTGGGGAAGCACTCCTGTGGACAGCACCCCAGCCAGCGTCCCAAGGGACCATCCGGGAATCGCCACGCTCATGACGCCGTAGGTATACCAGGGGTCCAGCTTCCCCTTCTGGGATATGGACAGCCCAAAGATCTCATCCGTCACCCCAAAGGCCACAAAGAGACGATGGTAAAAAGGCAGCTCCTTATCCAATTTCTGCGACAGGGCGCAGGACATGAGACAGTATCGCAGATTGATCACTGCCTGGGATATGGCCATCTCAAGATAGGGAGCCCCGGAAGCGATCAGCGCGAAAGAGGCAAACTGCCCTGCGGATGTATTGTTGGTAAATGACATGACTGCTGCCTGCACAGGCGTCAGATCAGCCTTTCTAGCGGCGATCCCTATGGTAAAGGACACCACAAAATAGCCCAGTCCCACAGGAATCCCCTGTCTCATTCCCCTTATGTAATTATGCTGATGCATCCCTCTAAACCTCCCACAACTCCTCCTTTGTCGTGGACACCGCGTCCACCCCAGCCTGAAAAGCCGCCATAATATCCTGCTTATCCGACAAAAGCCCGCCTGCCACCAACAAAACGGACGTGGTCTCCCGGATCCTTTTTAGGATCTTAGGCATCATACCAGGCATGATCTCCATAAAATCCGGCTGAAACGCCGCCAGCTGCTTCCTGGTATTCTCAAGGGCAATAGAGTCAATAAGAAACGCCCGCTGTCCGCCGATAAGCCCCAGCTCCATAGCCCGCTTCACCATCCCCGGCCTGGTGCTGATGATACCGTCCGCCCTGGTGTTCTCCTTGATATAGTCCACCGCCACCTCCTTGGAGCTTAGCCCCGCGATCAAGTCCACATGGACAATAGCCAGCTTTCCCCGCTCCTTCACCTTCTCCACAATCGACGGTATATTACACACATTCCCATACAAAATAAACACAATGGTGCAGTCCTTCTCCACGGCATGGGTAAGCCCCGTATCATCCTTCACCGCCGTGATCACAGGAGAAGACGCGAAAATATCCTCTAACTTCAATCTACCAAACCTCCCAACCTCTCTATCATACACCAATCTTTCGGGAAAATCAAACAGCAGCCGACAAAAAGCGAACTCCTTTTTATCAGCTGCCGTTCAGATCGCGATCAGCGCTTTGCCCTACATCAAGCCTTGCTCTTTTTGTACTCCACCCAGGCCCTGCACACTGCCGGGTAATTGGTGATCACGCCCTGGCACTCCCACAGATCCAGCTGCTCCAGCTCGTCCATGGTGTTAACCGTCCACACGTTAATGCCAACGCCAAACTTCCTGCAGTTGTCCACCAACTGCTTCGTAAGCCCCTTATATCCCGGATGATACCACTGAAACCCCTGGGAGTGACAGTAATACCCCGCGTTGCCCATCCCCGCCTCGCTCAAAAGCGCGCCGCACTGGGCTCCAGGCTCCAATTCCTTTATCTTTGCCAGAGACATATGGTTAAATGAGGAGTACAGCACCTTATCCGCCAGTCCGTGGCTTCGGACCATCTCCACAAGCTTTCTCTCAATCTCCTCATAATAATAATGCCCGGTCTTTATCTCAATATTGGTAACCATCCCCACACTGGCGGCCCAGGCACAGTACTCATCAAACGTGGGAACCGGGTGAAACCCTGCCTCGGGAAAATTCTTCGCGGCATTAAATTTTTTCAATTCCTCATAGGTGTAATCAACTACTCTTCCTGTACCGTCCGTAACCCGGTCAATGGTCTCATCGTGGATCACAACCAGCACATCATCTTTTGTCAACTGAACATCCAACTCTATCCCATCACATCCCGCCTCAGCCGCCTTTTTAAAAGCCAGCATCGTATTCTCAGGATACCTTCCGCTATAACCCCTGTGCGCCCAAATTTTCATCTTTTCACAGTCCCTTCTGTTTATTACGCCGCCTATTATACTGCCATACGTCCGTTAATTCAAGGCTTTTTTCTATTTCATGGCAGCTTTGGAATACCCGGTCAGCATATACTTCTGGAATACAAAGAACAAGATCACAACAGGGAAGATGGCCATCACAGCGCCTGCCATGATCTCATGGTTGTTCATGGTAGCCTGGCCTGCAAACGTATTCTTTAACTGGGCCAGCCCTACGGTCAGTACCCGCCTAGTCTCATTCTTGGCAATGATCTTTGGCCAGAAATAACTATTCCACCCATTGGTAAATGTCACCAGGGTCGTGGTAAACAAGGTGGACTTGCACATAGGCGTCAAAATCTTGGTGATAACCCCCACTCTCCCCAGACCGTCCACCTTCGCTGCGTCAATATAGCTGTCGTCAATAGCCATAAACGTCTGCCGCAGCATGAAGATATAGTAGGGAGAAATACACTCCGGAAGGATCAGGCCCAGAAACGTATCCGACAGTCCCCAGTTAGCGCACATAATATAAATAGGGATAAACGTTACCTGGATCGGGATCATCAGAGCGCCCAGCACGATCATAAAGCACAGATTCTGCCCCTTAAACTTGCCCTTAGAAAAACCATAGGCCGCAAAAACGCCTGTGACGATCTGTGAGATCAGGATACCAGCCGTCATAACAATGGTGTTGTAGTAATACTTTCCAAAATTAACCCGGTTAAATACATTGGTATAGTTCTCCAGATGAATCTCATGGGGCCACAGGGTCGGCTTCAAAAGCAGGATCTCCTCCTGTGACTTTACCGAAGAAGACAGCATCCAATACAGGGGAAACATCACAATAAGGGTCACAATGATCGCCAATGTATACTGCACGATCTTAATCGTCTTCTTTTTTCTCTGGGCCGCCATCTGCCGTTCCAGATAGCTGTTTGCATTAGTTTCGCTCATATGTACGCCTCCTTTTTATGAATCGTAATGAACGCTGCTGTTGGATACCTTAAAGGTAGACGCCGTAATGATCAGTAGAAGCACAAAAAACGCGATGGCGATCACCGACGCCCTGTCCATACGGAAGTCCTCCATGGCATACAGGTAAATCTTATACACAAACACCTCTGTAGAGCGGTACGGACCGCCCTTGGTCAAAATGTCCACGGACTGGAACACTTTCATCGAAGAGATAAACGTGGTCACAAACAAAAACAGGGTTGTAGGCGAAAGCATGGGAATGGTGATTTTCCAAAATCTCTGAACAGCCGTAGCCCCGTCCAGAGCCGCCGCCTCATAATAATCCTTGGAGATCCCGATCATGGCGGACAGATAGATCATCATGCCGTATCCCACTGCCCTCCATCCCGTAAGCATAAGCACGGACAGAAGAGCCGTATTCCGGTTGCCCAGCCAGTCAACCGCCGGAAGCCCCAGGGAGGTGAGCATATGGTTTAAAATGCCGTTATCCGTGTTCAGTATCCACAAAAACACCACGGCCGCAGAGGACATAGCCACATATTTTGGCACAAATACCACTGCCCTCATAAAAGAAAACGCGCTGTTCATGCGGTTAAATATCAGCGCGAAGATAAGGCCTCCCACCAGGGTAATGGTCAGCTCGCCGATGGAATACAGGATGGTCACCTTCAGGGAATTTAACAGATGCTTTGTTCCCGAGCCGTTAAACAGCCAAACCCAGTTTTTAAACCCCACATAATTCCAGCGGTCATTTAACAGATTCCAGTCCGTAAAGCTGATCTGGATCAGTTTGCAGATGGGATAATATGTAAAAATCGCCAGGAAGATCAGCGCCGGCAGGACGCAGACAAAATCTTTTACCGCTGATACGGTTCTTGGTTTCATGAAAGGTTTCTTCTCCACCTTAACGCCTCCTTTTTGAAAATTACGGCCCTCGGCGATAAAACCGAAGGCCGTCGTTTAAGCTTAAGCTGCCCCTTGCCCGTCTTTACGCATCCTCAAGAACTTCGTTGATCTCCTCCACCATGTCCTCCAGCTTTGACGGGATATCCACATCCTCCACCATGATCTCAAGCATGTAGTTCTTCCAGATGGTGGACAGCTGGTTCCAGCCCGGATGCTGGATCCTGGGGTTGATCAGGTCAAGGTTATCAAATATGCACTGGAACGCAGGCTTCTCCTTCAGGAATTCCACACCCTCTTCGGTCTGGAGCACGGAGTTTCTGGTGGGGATATAGCCGGTTTCTTTTGCCCACTTCATATTTACTTCCTTGCTGCACAGGTAGGACAAAAACTGCCATGCCGCGTTCTTGGTAGCCTGATCGTTCTTGGAGGGGATCAAAAGCACACAGCCGCCGATCTCCTGGTTCTTGGTGTCGCCTCCCGGCAGCCATGCCATACCCACCTCAAAATCGCACTTGTCCACGTAAGTGTTGTACAGGGAGCTGGTATGAACCACGGAAAATGCCTTCCCGTCAATAAATGCCTGTCTCATGTTGGAGGAAGCGTCGCTGTCCATAGTGGTCCAGTTCACATACCCCTTGTCAACCCACTCTCTGAACTTATTCACCAGTCCAACCGCTGTCTCGCTGTCAAGGTCTGTAGAAACCCGGTCGTCATTGATCAGCTTCACGCCCTGGTTTAAGTAAAAAGTCTCAAAATACCACTGGTCCCATCCGGGGATGATGGTTCCGTATCGCTCTGTGGTCCCGCCGTTAACCACGGAAGCTTTCTCCAAAAAGGCATCCATGTCATCCCACTTCTCCGGAATGGTAATACCCTCCGCGTCTGCCATATCCTTATTATAATACATGATCTGGGTGGAGATCAGGAACGGAAGGGCAACTTGCTTTCCGTCATAGCTTGACGCATCCACCATACCTTTTCCGAAATCGTCAATCTCAAAGCCCGTAGCCTGGATATACGGAGTCAGATCCTCCGTCAGACCTCCGGCGCCGTACTCCGCCACATAGGGAGTGTTGGCCACTGTCACTGCCGGAAGACCTGTGCCTGCCGCGTTGGCCGCCACCAGGGCCTCATTGGTCTGGGCGTAGCTGCCCACATAGGTAGCCTCCACGGTGATCAGATCCTGAGAGCTGTTAAATCCCTCCACGATCTCCGCCACAGTCTGGGAATACTGATCCTCCAGAGCATGCCACCACTGGATGGTAATAGGCTCCGTAACCTCGTACATGGACGCGTCCACAGGCGCCGCGTCACCGCCGGATGAATCACCGGACATGTCGCCTGCCGCCTCAGAATTTCCCTGGGCCGCCTGCTGCGCCCCGCCTCCTGTGGAACCTCCGCCGCTGCATCCGCCAAGCAGGCTGCATCCCATCGCTGCCGTCAACACGACTGCCAACATCTTCTTCATAGATACTTCCTCCGTTCGTTTTTTCTGTGTAACTAAGATTTGTTGAACGATCGTTAAATATTGTTAAAATTTAAGCAGATAAAAGCCACTTTTCTTTACTTATTTTTTATCAATATTTAACAACCTTCCCCATCAGGGGTAGAATGTATGTACTATTAACTTATCATAAATTTGTGCTATTTGTCAATAATATCCTTGTTCTTTTTTTATATTTCTATATTTACGTGTATTATATCCCTTAAAAATTTAATTTTTATCAAAAAATTGCTTGATTTATTTGTTGAAAAATGTTAAACTTTTCAAAACAGCACACCAGCCAACTAGACAGGAGGTTACTGCCATGAAAAAACCAACCATCAAAGATATTGCCGCTGCGGCTGGAGTCTCTCCTGCTTCCGTTTCCATGATCCTCAATGGCCGCAATCTGTCCCGATTTACAGAACAGACCATTCAGAACGTATACCGCGCCAGCAGGCAGATGGGGTATGTCTCTAAGAAAAACCAGCGCCATAAAAACCCAAAGCAGACCATTCTCATTGTCTGCCCTTCTCTCATGAACCCCTACTATGCCACCCTGATCCAGAGCATGGAGCAGGAAGCCAGACTCCGGGGATACCTGACCCTGGTTTTTACCACCTACTGGGACAAGGCAGCGGAGCGGGAAATCCTTGAGATGGCCACGGAACCTAATGTTGACGGCGTTATCTTCTCCATGATCCCCCAGCAGCCCCGCCTGGCGGAGGAGACCAGCAAGCTGGTTCCCATCGTCGCAGTAGGGGATCGGGCCTACGACTTAAATCTTGACACGGTGGATGTGAATAATTACTCCGCCGGCCGCATGGTAGCCGCCCACCTTATTAAACTTGGCCACAGGCATGTAGCCTATATCTCCACCACCCTCAATGAGGAACACTCCTCCAGGATGAGGCGCTGCGACGGGCTTAAGGACGAGTATTCCCAGTCCTGCCCTGCCGGGACCGTTACGGTCTACAGCCAGGATGTCTCCTCCCATAAAGAACTGTATGTCACGGAGGTGGAGCATGAGGTGGGATATGCTCTGGCCTGCAGGTGTCTGAAGGAATCCCCCCAGGTTACCGCCATTGTAGCTATCAATGATATGGTGGCTTACGGCGTCAGGTCGGCGCTGATCGACGCGGGAAAACGTATCCCGGAAGACATGAGCCTGTGCGGTTTTGATAACATCTACCCCTCCAGATTTCCGGGGGTAGAACTGACTACCATTGAACATGCCATTGTTGAGAGGGGGAGGAGCAGCATCCGCCTGCTGGCGGAGAAGCTTAGAGGGGAATCGGAATTGATCGATGAGAACGCGATCACGCGGGTAGAGTATCAGAGCCGGCTGGTGGTGGGGAGGACAACCGGGAAGGCGCAAAAGGATAGTTAGAGCGATGTGGCGGCGGGCCAGCGAGATTTGAACGTGCCGGAACTTTTTTTGGTTTACTGGTCTTCGCCGTCCTCCTGGTAGCGGGTGAATACATAGCGGAACAGATAAGAGCTGATAAAGGCAGCCAGCGCCATAAAGACTGGGAACAGGATGGGGATGTAAAAGGATAATACCCCGAATATGATATAGGTCACCAGCACTGTCACCGATATGTAGAGATTTCCCATGGCCATGATAAAGCTGTGGGGCAGGATAGTTTTTATGGGCAGATGAAACCTGGACAGGACAGGAAACAGATAGAGCGCAGTCAGCGCAAAGATAAGGCTCAAGCATAAAAGAACGCCAAAGCACACCACGCGGACCCAGGACGGAATGGCGATCTGCATACACGCCCACAGATCAACAGCAAGAAAACCTGCAGCCGCCAAGACAAGCAGCCACAAAATCGTAGCCTGCTTAAAGTTTTTTGTAAACGCCCTCACAAAACTTTTGAATACATACCCCTCCTCATCATCCGCCTGTTTCAGCGTAAACTGATACAGGGATGTGGTAGCGGCCCCTGCGGTGATTACAGGAATCGAAAAAAGGAACCACAAGATCCCAAGGACAAAAACATCCGTGATCTTGTTCATAAAATTCCAAAACCGGTTTTCAGGATTAAATAATTCATTCATAGCACTTTTCCTTCCTGTAACTTTTGCCGTAACAACACACATGTAAAAGGAGACAACCTTCATGAACCCTTTCCAAAAAGCCAAAAAATCCCTTTCCAAAGACCTGGCAACCCTAAAACCCCTCTCATTCTCCCAGAAACTCCGCTTTATCCTGGATTACTACAGAGGGTACGCCTTCATCCTGTTTTGCCTTGTGCTGGCAGGATTCTATCTGTGGGATGTCTGGATGCAGACCCGGCGGGAAACCGTGCTGGAGGGATTCTTTACCAATGATGAGGCCAACTTATTTCCCGCGGACCAGATCTCCAAAGAGTTCTCCCGGGTTTTAAACCTTTCGCCAGGTCAGCAGATTGTGTTTGACGACAGCCTCTACGTACAAAAAGGCTCCTCCATTGATTACCACACAGCCAGCCAGAGCAAGATCGTTGCCTATGTATCTGCAAGGGAACTGGATTTTCTCGTCACCACCAGGGAACTTACGGATTATTACAGCCAAAGTCTCCCTCTCTGCGACCTGGAAAAATTCCTGCCTCCCAACCTGGCAGGCCGGTTAAAAGACCATCTCTATTACCTTCCGGATTCTAATGGGGTGACAAAAGCCTACGCCGTCAGCCTGGAAGGCTCCCGGTTCGCAAAAGGGGAGAACTCCCATTATCTCATGGTTTTCTCCTACACACAGCGCAGAGAAGCCATGATACGGTTTCTGGAGTATGCCTTTGAGGAGGAAGAAGCCTCCCCCTAAAGCACAACACAGCTTTACCCAAGAACCTGCTCCAGCAGTTCCTTCATCTCCCCCAGGGATTCAAACACCGCGTCAGGCTGCACCTGGGATGTCTCCAGATCCTTTAGCCCGGTCTCGCCTGTCAGCACCAGCAGGCCCCAGGCCCCGTGATTCACGCCGGTTGCCACGTCCGTGTACAGACGGTCCCCCACAAAAGCCACCCGCTCCCGCTCCACCCCGGTTCTTACCAGCACCATGTCCACCGTCTCCCGAAAAGGTTTGCCCAGATACTTTGGTTCTACGCCTGTGGACGCGGTGATAGCTGCGCAGAAAGAGCCGCAGTCCGGGATAAAACCGTCCTCCGTGGGACAGTTTAAGTCCAGATGAGTGGCCAAAAACAGCGCACCCTGACGGATAAAGCCGCAGGCCATGCGCAGTTTCTCGTAGGTCAAAGTCGTGTCAAAGCCGATCACCACAAGATCAGGCCTGGGATCCCCCTCCTTCCACAGGCAGATCCCCTCTTCCCGGAAACTCTCGGTCAATGCATCCGTTCCCACCAGGTAGACCCGCTTTCCCTCATAGTTCTCCTTCAGGTACGTTATAGTCACGTCCCCTGAGGTCATGATCTGCTCTCTCGTAATAGGGCAGCCCATACGCGCCAGCCTGTCCATGTAAACTCTGGGAGACTGGGAAGAATTGTTGGTAAAAAATAAAACCTTGCGCCCCTGTCTCTCCACATACCTTACAAAATCAATGGCTCCCTCTATCACCTGGTCCCCCAGATAAAACGTGCCGTCCATATCAAGCACAAATAAACCAATCCTCTCAAGGAGGTTGGCTCGGTCCGCTGTCTGCCTGCCATCAGGCCTCTCATTTTTCTCCACAGTTGTCTCCATTCTGTTGGTAGTCTCCGGCCGGAAGAACAGCACCGGGAATCTTTGGGGAGGTCCCAGCGCTGCCCAGCCGAAATCTATCATTAGGCAATACGCGCTCCTCTGGCCGCTTAGAGCGTCCAAACCTTCCGCTTTAATGGGGATGCGGCCAGAGACCATCGCGTCTAAACGCGCTCTACGGTCTTTGTGGCGATGATCTCCACCCCGGTGCCTGCGCAGTCCTTGATCAGAACCTGGCCCAGAGCCACAGGTGCGTCCACCTGGACTGCCTGAATCTCCTTCATCACCTCAAAGATCTTTGATTTGGGAATATCGCTTTTAGTCTTAACCGACACTCTGGCGATCGCCCCATCCTTAACCCGGATGCTGGAGGTCACGATCCTGGTAGGGCTTAACACTTCCTTCTTGGCATAATCCGCCCCTCTGGGACAGGTGTTGCCTGTTACATTGATATCATCCCCATCCATGGTAACTGTCACCGGACAGCCCAGAGGACACCCAATACAAATCAGATTCCTTGTCTCCATCACTCCACCTCCGTACAAATCTTAATCTGCTTAATCTCCGGATACCCCTCAAAGCTGCTCTTCTTAAGGACCACCTGCTCCATCTCGCCTGGGGCAAGAACCTTTTTCTTTCTGGAGATCAGCTTATCATCATAATACACGGCAATATAGCGATCCTTGTAAACATCGGCCACGCGGAAACGCACGGTTACGGTATCTTTCATGGTGTCCACATTCAATACCTGGGGAACCGTATAGCGGACCCCGTTCTCCGCCGCAAGGGCCACCTTGTGGCTCTTCTTTCTGTTCTGGCCCTCCTTTACGTAAGCAGCCGCATTCTCCCCTGCCAGAGCCGCCTCCTGGGATACAAAGTCCACCAGGTCATGGACATGAAGCACATTGCCGCAGGCGTAGATGCCTTCCACCTCGGTCTCCAGGCAGTCATCCACATTAGGCCCTGAGGTAATCCGGTTCATGGAAACCCCCGCGCCCTTGGACAGCTCATTTTCCGGAATCAGTCCCACGCTCAAAAGAAGGGCATCGCAGGAGTAATGCTCCTCCGTGCCGGGAATGGGGTTGCGGTTAGCGTCCACCTCTGCCAGAGTGATGCCGGTCAGACGCTCCTTGCCCTCAATATTGATAATGGTGTGGCTCAGCTTTAAAGGGATGCCGTAATCATCCAGACACTGAACGATATTTCTCTTCAGGCCGCCGGAATAAGGCATCAGCTCCGCAACCACTTTCACCTTAGCGCCCTCCAGAGTCATACGCCTTGCCATGATAAGGCCGATGTCGCCGGAACCTAAGATCACGACTTCTTTTCCCACACAGTACCCCTCAATGTTCATCAGCCGCTGGGCCGTTCCCGCGGAGTAAATGCCTGCCGGACGGTATCCCGGCGTGTTCAGGGCTCCCCTGGGACGCTCCCGGCACCCCATAGCCAGGATCACGGCCCCGGCTTGGATGGTCACCAGCCCCTCCTCCTTATTTATGTAAGTAACCTCTCTGTTCTTGTTAACGTCAACTACAATGGTGTTCAGCTTGTAAGGAATTTTCTCCTCCTCCACCATGTCAATATACCGTGAAGCATACTCCGGCCCTGTCAGCTCCTCCTTAAAGGTATGAAGGCCAAACCCGTTATGAATACACTGGTTTAAGATACCGCCCAGTACTCCGTCCCTCTCCAGGATCAGAATATCCTGGACTCCGGCTTTCCTCGCCGCGGCTGCCGCGGATAATCCTGCCGGGCCTCCGCCAATGATTACGATATCATGCTGTCTCATCTTTTCTCCTCCTATGCTTCTCCGGTTATCATCTCAGAGCCGGGCTGATTTTTGCAGATTTCTTCCATGGGAATCCCTGCTTCTCTGGACAAGATCTCCATAGTCCTTGGGGTGCAGAATCCTGCCTGGCACCGCCCCATCCCCTGACGCACTCTTCTCTTGATGCCGTCTAAAGATCTGGCTCCCAGAGTGCGGCGGATGCTGTCCACGATCTCTCCCTCGCTGACATTCTCACAGCGGCACACAATGGTTCCATAGTCCGGGCGCTCCTTAATAAGCGCGGCCCTCTCCTCCCTGCTCATGGCAGATACATGGGGAATCCCTTTTCTGGTGGCGATAAAGTTCTCCTTCTTCTTAGCCTGGGCTTTGTCCGCAATCATCTCGGCCAGGTACACGCCGATGGCCGGCGCGCTGGAAAGTCCCGGCGACTCAATGCCTGCGGCGTCGTAAAACCCTTCCGCACTCTCCCCGATGATAAACTCGTCATGGGACTCATGAGCCCGCAGGCCGGAAAATGAGGTGATGACCTGGCGGTACGGAATATTCTTCACGCCTCTTGCAGACTTCTGGGTAACCTCCGCCAGCTCCCCTGCCGTGGTGTAAGTCCCCTCTTTGTCCTCAATATCCGTGGCCGTAGGCCCGATAAGCAGATTGCCGTGAATGGTGGGAGACACCAAAACGCCTTTGCCGTACTTGCCAGGAAGCTGAAAGATCGTCTTGTCCACATGTTTCCCCGCCTCCTGGTCCAAAAGGCAGTAATCACCCTTTCTGGGAATGATAGTGATCTTGTCCTCGCACACCATATTGTGGAACACATCCGCGTACACTCCGGCCGCATTGACCACAAACCTGGTGGTGATATCCTCTTTCCCCTTTATGGACAGCTTATACCCACCGTCGATTCTGGCTATGTTCGTAACTTCCGTGAGGAAATAAAACTCCACGCCGTTATCACAGGCATTCTCCGCCAATGCAATAGTCAGACCAAACGGACACACGATCCCGCCTGTAGGGGCAAACAGCGCCGCCACCACTTCATCCGTCACATTGGGCTCCATAGCCCGAACCTCGTCCCCGCTTATGATCTTTAGATCCGGAACGCCGTTGGCAACACCTCTCTCATAGAGCGCGTTCAAGGCCGGCCTGTCATCCTCCGAAAAGCATAAGACCAGGGAACCGTTTCTGCGGAACGCAAAATCCAGGTCTTTGGACAGCTCTCCCATGATGCGGTTTCCTTCCACGTTCATCTTTGCCTTTATGGAGCCCTGGGCGGCGTCATAGCCTGCGTGGATAATGGCGCTGTTGGCCTTGGAAGTACCGGAGCACACATCCTCCGCCCTTTCCACCACGCATGTCTTCAACTGATACCTGGACAACTCCCTGGCCACCGCGGCTCCTGTCACGCCGCCGCCAATAATCGTTACGTCATACTGCAATCCACTCATATCGTCTCTCCTTTTTTCATATACTGTCACGGCCCGCCGTCACAATATTTCTACATGCTTTACACACACCATGCCTCGAATACTCTCCAGCACATTATGTCTCTTGCTGCGGCTGGTCACCTCAATGCAGATAATGGCATTGGGACCTTCCCCTTTGATCTTGCTCTTACTCAGCTCCATATTGCAGACCTTTACTTCCATCTTATGAAGCCGCTCCATAAATTCGGATACGCACTGATTGTTTGGAAATTCAACATACAGGTCAAATACCCTGGCGTACATATGGAGGAAGGTGTCCAGCTTTGTCAGGAATTTTAAGGTGATCATCACCAGGATCAGGGTGATAAACGCGCCTTTCACAAAACCAATCCCCACTGCCAGCCCAAGACACGCGCAGGCCCACAGGCCTGCCGCAGTAGTAAGACCGCGAATCTGATTCTTGCCGGTAACAATAATGGTCCCAACTCCCAGAAAACCGACGCCGCTTATGACCTGAGCTCCCATACGGGCAATATCCATATTGCCTTCAAAGTTCATCTTGATGTACTGTCCCGTCATCATCACCAGAGCCGCTCCCAGACATACCAGGGTGTGAGTCTTGATCCCTGCCCCCCGGCGCTTTAAGGCCCGGTCAATGCCGATGACCGTACCGATAATAAGCGCGGAAACCATCCGGATCACCATGGCCGTGGTGGACCACCCCTCCGCTGCCGACATGAATCCATCTATCATTTCTTCACCTCTTCCTTTCTCCTGCGGCATGAAGGCCATTCCCGCTTAAGGGCTAGGATGTCTGCTTTCCGTGGTGTAAAAGCGAAAAAAAGAGCAAGGTAAATCTATGGATCCACTCCACAAACTATACCTTGCTGCTCTCATCTCACAGGTAATTATTTAACTGGTACTTAGTCTACCATATCTGTTAATATCCGTCAAGTATTGATAAAATTTTATCGTTCTCTACCCCAGTACTCATCCTCTCCCCAGGCCAAAGCGCACCGCACAGCCCGCTTCCACCCCTTGATCAGTTCCGCCCGCTTACCGTCGTCGATGGCTTTTTCAAAATACCGGTCCACCTGCCAGTTTGTCACAATGTCCTTCTTGTCCTTCCAGTACCCCACAGCCAGCCCGGCCAGATACGCCGCTCCAAGGGCCGTAGTCTCGATGCACTGGGGCCTTGCGATGCGCGTTCCCAGAAGGTCTGCCTGGAACTGCATCAGGAAGTCATTGGCACTGGCTCCGCCGTCCACCT
This sequence comes from uncultured Hungatella sp., assembly GCA_910588505.1. Lineage (GTDB taxonomy): Bacteria > Bacillota > Clostridia > Lachnospirales > Lachnospiraceae > UBA3402. The sequence goes on from CAJUPQ010000023.1 coordinate 24,555, forward strand.
TAAGTTCCCTCATGGGGATACCGGAATCCTGCTCCATGGCCTCTAAAAGGTCGCTGACCTGATAGGCCAAAGACTCCACGGTAGCCCGGATAAAATGCTCCTTGCTGGCTCCGCGGGTCAGCCCCACGATGGTCCCTCTGGCATAAGGATTCCAATAAGGCGCTCCCATGCCAGCAAAAGCCGGCACCACGTAAACCCCGGCTGTGTCCGGCACGATCTGGCAGTATTCCTCCGTCTGGGCGGCTGTCCGTATCATCCGCAGCTCATCCCTTAACCACTGAATCGCAGCCCCGGCCACGAACACGCTTCCCTCCAGGGCATACTCCACATGGTCCTCCATGCCCACGGCGATGGTGGTCAGCAGGCCGTGATCCGACTTTACCGCCTTCTCACCGGTATTCATCAGCATAAAGCACCCGGTTCCGTATGTATTCTTCACATCTCCGGCTCCAAAACAGCACTGGCCGAACAGAGCTGCCTGCTGATCCCCCGCCGCCCCGGCGATAGGCACATTTCCTGCAAGGACCGAACTGTGGGTATGGCCATAGACGCAGCTGGAAGGCTTTACCTGGGGCATCATGGACGCAGGGATCTTAAAGTAATCCAAAAGTTCCTGGTCCCACGTAAGCTTGTGGATGTCAAAGAGCATGGTTCTGGCAGCGTTGGTGTAGTCCGTGACAAACACCTCCCCCTTGGTCAGATTCCAGATCAGCCATGTATCCACAGTTCCAAACAGCAGCTCCCCCCTGTTCGCCTTCTCCCTGGCCCCCGGCACCTGGTCCAGGATCCAGGCGATCTTGCTGCCCGAAAAATAAGCGTCCGGGATCAGCCCCGTCACCTCCCGCACAGTCTCTCCCAGGCCGTCCTCTTTCAGCTTGTCAATCATGGGAGCAGTCCGTCTGCACTGCCACACAATGGCATTGTACACCGGAACGCCTGTGGCCTTGTCCCACACAATGGTGGTCTCCCTCTGGTTGGTGATCCCGATAGCCGCGATATCCTCCCCGTGAGCTCCGATATTGGCCATGGCCGCCATCATCACGCTAAACTGGGAAGACCATATCTCCATAGGATCATGTTCCACCCACCCTGGCTCCGGATAGATCTGGGTAAACTCCCTCTGGGCCACGCTCCTGATCTCTCCCTTTTCATCAAACAAAATACATCGGGAACTGGTGGTTCCCTGATCCAGCGCCATTACATATTTCGCCATTTAAATTCCTCCTCCAACCGTGATAAGTATATTCCCAAAGACTGGTACGAAAAAAGAGCAGAGAATCATACGGACTTTCCGTACCAACTCCCCACTCTGTTCTCTCTCGGCAACGTTGCATTAAGCGTAACATATTTTTCCTGCAAATGCAACTGCTAAATTTCCACCCTCTTCCTCCGAATCTCCCTGAGCACTTTCCACGCCTGCAGAACCACTGTTGGCAGAAACGCGCAAGCTCCCACTACCGCCAGCTGCCCTGCACTTAAATCCGAGACGGCAAACAGCCGCTGAAGCGCCGGGGCAAACAGCACTCCTCCCATCAGAAGCACTCCGGCCTCAAAGGCCATCACCGTGTAGAGATTGCTGGTAAGTCCCAGGTGGAAGATGGAATGGCTGCTGCGGCAGTTAAATCCGTGAAACAGCCTTGCCACAGTCAGAGAGGCGAAAGCCATGGTGCTGGCCACGGCAGCACCGCCCTGACGCAGGCCGGTTCGGTATGCGTACATGGTGCATACCGCGATCAACCCGCCCTGGATAAGAATGTCCCTGAGAAACCGCTTTGTCAGGATCCCCTGCCCCGGATCTCTGGGCGGCTGGTCTAACAGCTCCCCCTCCGGCTGCTCCATGCCGATGGCTATAGCAGGCAGAGAGTCGGTCAGAAGGTTGATAAACAAAAGGTGGACCGGGGCAAATGGCAGCGGCATGGACATAAGGGTGGTGTAAAGCACACAGAAAATCCCGGCCATGTTGCCTGACAGCAGAAACTCTATGGCATTGCGGATATTTCTGTACACATTCCTGCCATTGGACACGGCTTTTATGATGGTGGCAAAATGGTCGTCCGCCAGGATCATGGATGCCGCATCTTTGGACACCTCGGTTCCTGTCTGCCCCATAGCCACCCCGATATCCGCCTGTTTTAACGCCGGAGCGTCGTTGACCCCGTCCCCGGTCATGGCTACGATCCGCCCTTTATCCTGCCACGCCTTTACGATCCTTAATTTGTGCTCCGGGGAGACCCTGGCATACACGCTGATACCGCCGATCCGCTCCGACAGCTCCCTGCTGTCCATACTGTCTAACTGGGAACCGGAGACTGCCTCCTCCCCCTCCCTCATAATCCCGATCTGCCTGGCTATGGACATGGCCGTTACCTTGTGGTCCCCGGTTATCATCACCGGCTTTATCCCCGCCCTCCGGGCGTCCATGACTGCCTGCTTTGTCTCCGGGCGGGGCGGGTCCATCATGGCTGCCAGCCCCAAAAATATCAGATCCCGCTCCAGCTTTTTCTCCCCCCAGGAAGAGGCGTTTCCCTTTAAGGGCCGATAGGCAAATGCCAGAACGCGCAGCCCCTGGCGGGAACATGTATCGTGAAGCTTCATAAGCTGCCGCCTGTCCGCAAAAGTCAGAGGCCGCACATCTCCCTGGTGGTCTATGTAGGCGCTGCGCTCCAGCAGGATATCCATGGCCCCTTTTACCAGCAGCGTCTCTCCCTGGGGAAGATAATGGATCGTACTCATGATCTTCCTTGTAGAATCAAAGGGAATCTCCCGGCTTCTGGGAAACCGTTTTCTCAGTTCCTTTGCAGGCATATTACACTGCTCTGCCAGATGAAGCAGCGCCAGCTCCGTGGCGTCGCCTGCCTCCTGTCCGTTCCCTATATCCGCGTCATTGGCCAGACAGCAGATCTGAAGAAAAAGGCGGTGCTGTTCATTAGCCTTTTCCAGCTGTTGGGGCCTTAGCAGTTTACCGTTTAGCCCCACCTGCTCCACGGTCATACGATTCTGGGTCAGGGTCCCTGTCTTATCCGTACAGATGACGGACACGCACCCAAGGCTCTCCACGGCTTTTAGATCCTTGATAATGGCCTGCTCCTTAGCCATCTTCTGGGTGCCCATAGCCTGGACAATGGTTACAATGGAACCCAGGGCTTCGGGGATAGCCGCCACGGCCAGGGCCACGGCAAACATCAGGGAATCCAGCATGGCCATGCCTCTGTACATACTCAGCACAAATACAACCAGGCAGATTACCATGATGGCGGCTGCCAGCCTGCTTCCAAACTGATCCAGACTGACCTGGAGAGGCGTTTTCTTCTCCTGGGCAGTACTCATCATGGAGGCGATCCGCCCTATCTCCGTCTCCATTCCCGTCTCTGTCACCACCACAGTGCCTCTTCCGCCTGTCACCAGAGATCCGCTGTAAACCATGTTGTCCCGATCTGCCAGAGCGCGCGAAGCCGGCAGAGGCCGGGTCTGTTTTAACACGGCGTCCGATTCCCCTGTCAGAGAACTCTCATTGATCTGCAGAGCCACGCTCTCCAGGACCCTGCCGTCAGCTACCACCAGATCGCCGCTTTCCAGGTACAGGATATCCCCTGGCACCACATCCTTTGAGGGGATCTGGACTTTTGCTTTGTCCCTCATGACCACAGCCATAGGCGAGGACAGGGATTTCAGGCTTTCCAGGGACTTTCTGGCCTTCTCATGCTGTATGGTGCCCAGAACCGCGTTCAGGGTTATGACCGCGAAAATGACCACCGTGCTTTCCGGACTGCCTGTCATCATGGAGATCACCGCAGCGCCTATGAGGATCATGACCAAAAGGTCCTGAAATTGCTCCAGAAATACTTTCCAGACCGGTTTCCTGCCGGACTCTCTCAGAACATTCGGCCCATACTGTTTTTCTCTCTTCTGTGCCTGTTTTTCCGTCAGCCCCTGCTCCCCGGTTTCAAGCAGGTCCAGCGTCTCTTTTCCTGTGCATTGATACCAATCCTTCATGCCAAATGCTCCTTTCTTTTTCCATGTTTATGCGGGAACAAAAAAGAAAGACCACTGCCTTGTATTTTCCACTGTTTTTCGCTATACTTAGGTTATCTTTTAGAAAAAAGGAGAGTACTATGGAAAAGATCACAAGCTTTACCATTGACCATCTGCGCCTTCTGCCCGGTGTCTACGTGTCGCGGAAGGACCATGCCGGCGACGCCGTGGTGACCACCTTTGATATCCGCATGACCCGCCCTAATTTTGAGCCGGTGATGAACACGGCCGAGGTACACACCATGGAACATCTGGGGGCTACTTTTTTGAGAAATGACCCGGAATTTAAGGATCGGGTGCTCTACTTTGGCCCTATGGGCTGCCGGACAGGGTTTTATCTGCTTCTGGCAGGTGATTATGAATCCCGGGATATTGCGCCTCTCATGACGCGAATGTTTACGTTTATGCGGGATTTTGAAGGGGATGTGCCTGGCGCGGCCCCAAAGGACTGCGGGAATTATCTGGACATGAATCTGCCCATGACAAAACTTTTGGCAGATAAATATCTGAAAGAGGTTCTTGAGGGGATTTCTGAAGAAAGGCTGATCTATCCGGCTGACTGATGAAAGTTTTCTTTGCAAGGCTGCCTTTTATGGAAAGTGAAACAATAACCGTAACTTTTAAGGCTGACGCAAAATTGCGGATCCTAAGATCTCCGAATTTTGCGTCAGCCTTGTTAAAACAACCCATTCTGGCTCTATACCTCAAAGATCAGATCTCCATAGCTGGGGAAGGGCCACAGTTCTTTATCTACGATCATCTCCAGCCTGTCGGCAGGAGCTCTTAAGGCTTCCATGACGGGAACCACCCTGTCATGATAGGCGTGAGCCCGCGCGCAGGCATCTTCTATGGCGCCGCACTCAGCAGTCAGATCCTCCAGCGAGGACAGAGCTGTCTTCATATCTGACAGTAAGGACGATGTCTCCACCAAAAGCCGAATCTGGGCTGTAACATCCACCATGCCGTCTGGGCAGGCCGCCTTTACAGCGTTGATAGACTCGGCCAGCTGGGTGGTGTATCGGATGACTGCAGGGATGATCTGCTTGCCTGCCATATCGATCATGGTTCTGGCTTCTATGTTTATGGCTTTTCCGTAGGCGTCGTACTCCACCTCCGCTCTGGACATCAGCTCCGCCCTGGTAAACACGCCAAAGGTCTCATACAGCCTCACCGCCTTCTCTGTGGTCAGGGCCGGGATGGCGTCCACCATGGAAGGATAATTGGGAAGCCCCCTCCGCTTCGCCTCCTCCACCCAGGCCTGGGAGTATCCGTTGCCATTAAAGATGATCTCCTTGTTATCTGCCAGAAGGCTCTTGATCATGTCATGGACCGCGGACTCAAAATCTTCCGCCTTCTCCAGCTCATCTGCCGCCTCCTTGAAGGCTTCGGCCACAATGGTGTTCAGCACCACATTGGGCGGGGCCACGGAATCCGAGGACCCTACCATACGGAACTCAAACTTGTTGCCCGTAAAGGCAAAGGGGGACGTCCGGTTTCTGTCCGTGGCGTCTTTGTCCAGGTCCGGCAGGGTAGCGATGCCGGTCATCAGCTTTCCGCCGGTCTTGGAGTGAGTCGCCTCCCCGGTGCTGCAAAGCTGATCGATCACATCCTCCAGCTGCTCCCCCACAAAGATAGAGATAATGGCAGGCGGCGCCTCGTCCGCGCCCAGCCTGTGGTCGTTGCCCACATCGGAGGCAGATTCCCGCAGAAGATCCGCATGGGTCTTTACCGCTTTCATGATGCACCCCAGCACCAAAAGGAACTGGATATTCTCATGGGGAGTCTCCCCGGGATTTAACAAATTGATCCCGTCGTCGGACACCAGAGACCAGTTGTTGTGCTTTCCGGAACCGTTTACCCCGGCAAAAGGCTTTTCGTGGAGAAGGCACGTCATGTTGTGGCGGCCTGCCACCTTCTTTAAAGTCTCCATCACCATCTGGTTGTGGTCCACCGCCAGGTTTACCTGGTCATAGATCGGGGCAAGCTCGTGCTGGGCCGGGGCCGCTTCGTTGTGCTGGGTCTTGGAGGTGACCCCAAGCTTCCACAGTTCCTGGTTTACCTCCTTCATAAAGCCTCCGATCCGCTCCCGGATAGCGCCGAAATAGTGGTCTTCCAATTCCTGGCCCTTGGGAGGTCTGGCGCCGAACAGGGTGCGCCCCGCATAGATCAGGTCTTTTCTCTGGAGATATTTGGCCCGGTCAACCAGAAAATATTCCTGCTCCGGCCCCACAGAGGGAACTACCCTTTTTGCTGTGGTGTTGCCGAACAGCCTTAAGAGCCGCAGAGACTGGACATTGATGGCCTGCATGGAACGCAGAAGGGGAGTTTTCTGGTCCAGGGCCTCCCCTGTGTAGGAGCAGAATGCCGTGGGAATGCACAGCGTTACACCCAGAGTATCCTCCCTCAAAAAAGCCGGCGAGGTGCAGTCCCAGACCGTGTATCCCCTGGCCTCAAATGTGGCCCGAAGGCCGCCTGACGGGAAAGAGGATGCGTCCGGCTCACCCTTGACCAGCTCCTTACCGGAAAATTCCATGATCACCTTGCCCTCCGGATCCGGGGCGGAGATAAACGAATCATGCTTTTCCGCCGTTACCCCGGTAAGAGGCTGAAACCAGTGGGTATAGTGGGTCGCCCCCCTGTCAATCGCCCAGTCCTTCATGGCATGAGCCACCGCATCCGCAATAGACGGGTCCAGCTCCGCGCCGTCCTCAATGGTCTTTTTTAATTTCTTAAACACGCCCTTGGGAAGGTAATCCCTCATAACCGTCTCATTGAACACATTCCTGCCAAATAGCTCCACAACATTCACATTCTCGCTCACGTTTTCTCCATCCTCTCCTTTTTCATGATCCTGTTCCACGAACCAGTTTTATGAAAAATGGCGTCCTCCTTAGAACCAGGAGAACGCCGTCGTTCTTTCAATTAGATAAGATACAGCTTACGCCTTTCCTACGGAACCAAACAGCTCCATCTTCTCTTTCACTGTAGCCTTGATTGCCTCCGCGCCCGGCGCAAGGAGCTTTCTCGGGTCAAATCCCTTGCCCTGCTGATCCTTACCATCCTCGATGTACTTCCGGGTAGCCTCCGCAAATGCCAGCTGGCACTCTGTATTGACGTTGATCTTGGCAACGCCAAGGCTGATGGCCTTCTTGATCATATCTGCCGGGATGCCTGTGCCGCCGTGAAGCACCAGAGGCATATCGCCCACTTTCTCTTTCACTGCCGCCAGAGTCTCGAAGCTTAAACCTGCCCAGTTTGCCGGATATTTGCCATGGATGTTGCCGATGCCTGCTGCCAGGAAATCAATACCCAGATCAGCAATGGCCTTGCACTCGTCAGGATCCGCGCACTCTCCCGCGCCCACGACGCCATCCTCCTCGCCGCCGATGGAGCCAACCTCTGCCTCCAGGGAAAGTCCCTTGTCTTTACAGATCTTAACCAGCTCCGTAGTCTTCGCTACATTCTCCTCGATGGGATAGTGAGAACCGTCGAACATAACGGAAGAAAATCCTGCCTCGATACACTTTAAGCATCCGTCATAGCTGCCGTGGTCCAGGTGAAGCGCAACGGGAACCGTAATATCCAGCTCCTCCAGCATCCCGTTCACCATACCCACAACCGTCTTATAACCCGTCATGTACTTGCCTGCGCCCTCGGACACACCCAGGATCACAGGGGACTTTAACTCCTGCGCGGTCAGCAGAATAGATTTGGTCCACTCCAGGTTGTTGATGTTGAACTGGCCTACGGCATACTTGCCTTCTCTCGCTTTTTCAAGCATGTCTCTTGCTGATACTAACATAATCAAAACCCTCCATCTCTTATAAATGTACTTCCTCTGCCGGCAAAGCCTGCATTTGTTCTAAGTATACAACATTCTGTAAGATTTGAAAAGATAATTTAGAGATTATAATCCTAAAATTTCCGCAACTGTCTTTTTCATATCATCAATCCTGCATGTCCTGGTATGGCGTATAGGAGCAAATCGGATCTCTTCCACCGCCCTGGGGATCTCCACCCCGGAAATCTCCCGAAGCTGGTCGATCACCTGGAATTCATCCTCCGGCAGACTTCCTCCCTCTATGGCTTCCATCACGCTTCTGGAAAACTTATATGGGCTGGCAGTGGAGGCAATGACCGTCTTTGTCTCATCCCCTGACTTTGCCCTGTAGTTTTGGTACACCGCGCAGGCCACCCCTGTGTGGGTGTCCATCACATAACCAGTGTCCTCATAAACCCGCCTGATGGAGTCCTTATCCTGCTGCTGATCAGCAAAACCACCTACAAAATCCGCCATCTGCTGTCTCATGTCCTCGCTGATTGTGTAGGCCCCGCTCTCTGCCAGAGAAGCCATCATCTGCGCCGTCTTCTCACAGCTGCAGCCCGCGCTTAAGTAGATCAATCTCTCTAAATTGCTGGAGATCAGGATATCCATGGAAGGAGAAATGGTCAGCAGAAACTCCCTCTTTTTGTCATAGGTTCCTGTGACGAAGAAATCATACAGAACCTTATTGTCATTGGACGCGCAAAGCAGTTTGTCAATAGGCACGCCCATCTGCTTTGCAAAGTAAGCTGCCAGGATGTTGCCGAAGTTGCCTGTGGGGACCGTTACATGGATCTTCTCCCCATCGGCGATTTCCCCGCTGTTTAAAAGCTGTCCATAGGCATATACATAGTAGACAACCTGAGGGATCAGCCTTCCAATGTTGATGGAATTAGCGGAGGAGAACACAAAGCCCTTGTCTGCCAGCTCTCTCCCAAACCCCTTGTCCGAGAAAAGCTTCTTCACCCCGGTCTGGGCATCGTCAAAATTGCCGTGGATAGCCACTACGGCGGTATTATCCCCTTTCTGAGTCACCATCTGCAGCTCCTGGACTCTGCTGACGCCGTCTTTGGGGTAAAATACGATGATCCTCGTACCCGGCACATCGGCAAATCCCGCCATGGCCGCCTTCCCCGTGTCCCCGGATGTAGCGGTAAGGATCACGATCTCCTGATCCACATGATTCTTCCTGGCCGCTGTGGTCATCAGATGGGGCAGGATGGACAGCGCCATATCCTTAAACGCGATGGTGCTGCCGTGGAACAGCTCCAGATAGTAAGCGCCGTCCGCCTTTACCAGGGGCGCGATCACCTGGGTATCAAATTTCTGGTCGTAGGCACAGGCAATGCACCTTTTTAGCTCTTCCTCGGTAAAATCCGTCAAAAACAGCTTCATCACCTCATAGGCTGTCTCCTGGTAGGATCTGCCTGCCAGCTCTTTCATAGTCAGATCCAGCTTCGGGATCTGTGTGGGCATAAACAGTCCCCCGTCACAGGCCAGCCCCTTTAAAATCGCCTGGGAGGCTGTCACATCCTTCTCCCCGCCCCGGGTGCTCTGATATAATAAATTCATCGTGATCATCCTTTCCATCCTTTTTATGATCGCTCTTCCTAAATCCGCGAGATGCCGTTCATTTTAACACAGTTTCATCGGGGACGCAACGCCGGGCTTCCATCCAAACACCAAGGTCAGCAGCCACAGATACTCCTGGTAAAAGGGATGCTCCTTAAAAACCCCGAAACTGTCTACCATACTGATATAATACCATCCCTGAAGTTTCTTGTCCTTGGCCCTGAACTTCTGCCAGATCTCGTCCCCAACCACCATATAATCCTTGGCCGTGCTGCGCAGATTACTCAGCTTGTCCCCAAAGGCCAGGATCTTGTCCTCCTTCCTGGCATCCTTTAACCTGTCAATGGTGGCCTGCTTCCTTTCCAGCCATGTCTTGGACTTGTCCTCGCTTTCCTTTTTAACAAGCTGCGCAATGCGGGTCCCAAACTCCTCTTCCAACTCCTGGTAGGTCACCCCGGCATCCTCGATCACATCATGAAGATACGCCGCGGCGATCAAATCTCTGTCATCTGTCATTAATGCAACTATCATGGCCACCTCCATGGGGTGGGAAATGTAAGGTATCCTACTTCCTTTCCTCAGAGCTCCCTCGTGGGCTCTGGCGGCAAATTCTGCTGCTTTCCTAATCATCAGGACTCCTCTCTGCGTCTGTAACCATTTTCATGGACGGACCAACCGTTACAATATCTTACCACAATTTTAAAGAATTTAGAAGATAATTTTTAGAAGATAAACTTGTAAGAACCTTTCTTTTCTGATATGCTATAAGTTGTTTATCTTCAAAGGAGGTTTTTGTTATGAATCGACGTACATATGACCGTTCACGCCAATATAAATACAACTCGTTTCCAAGCCCTGACTTCATCCAGCTGCTAGTGTTCTTCATACTGCCTTTTATTGTAGTCAACAGTATCATCTTTTTTTTAGTCACCACTAAACCAAAGTATGAAGTGGTGATCGAAGGCACCAACGACTATCGGACTACAGATGTAACCTTTACCATCAAATCCATCATGCCCCTCAAAGAGGTGACCATCAAAATGGACTCCCAGCCCCTGGATCTGGTCAAAGTAGGCAGGCGGACCTACCGCTCCACCATAAACCACAACGGCTCCCTGGAGATCTATATGAAGAATTTTAACGGTATGGCCCTGCTGGAGTATGAGCATATTGACCTCCTGGACGACGAGCCCCCTACCATCGAGGACTATGTGGCCGAGGACGGGCTTCTGTCTTTCACGGTGATAGACACCCAGTCAGGCATTGACTATTCCTCCATCTTTGCCCAGACCTCCGCCGGTCAGCAGACCCTTCCTTTAAGCGTGGACAAGGCCACTGGCAGGGTCACCTTCCAGATGGACCCCAACGGCCTGTCCGTAACCGTCCGAGACATGTCCGGCAACGAATATCTGACTACGTTTTCACTGAATGAGCTTGACCCTGACGCCTCCGGCCAATCCGTTCCGGAAGGTTCCCAGGAAACCGCCTGACACAAATTCTCTGCGCTTATCTGCGCAGCATACCCTTTCCGCCGGCAGATTGGCAGACTAGCAGATCTGCCGGCCTCTTTTTTTCTTAATCTGTCCGTTTCTTTAAAGGCAGATCCTCACATCTCCCATAAACAGCATTCAGTTTCCTGCACCGCTTTCTGATCTTTGCCGTAAATTCCCCTTTCTTTAACCGCCAGATCCAGTTTCCTCCAAGCGTTGACGGCGTATTGATACGCCCTTCTTTCCCGATACAGAGGTAATCCTGCAGCGGAACAATAGCCAGATCCGCTGTGCTGGATACAGCCAGACGGATGATATCCCAGGCAATCTCCTCCGGTGATGAGGTAACATTTCCTATGTAGTCCCTGACAAATTTCTTTTCCTCTTTATCCATCGTCTCATACCAGCCCTGCACGGTGTCATTGTCATGGGTGCCGGTGTAGACCACACAGTTATGTTCGTAGAAATATGGCAGATAAGTGCTCCTCTCACCGGTGCTGAAAGCAAACTGCAGCACTTTCATCCCAGGAAATCCCGTGTCCTCCAGAAGCTTATACACGCTGGGCGTCAGAAAGCCCAGATCCTCCGCGATAATGGGAGCCTTTCCAAAAGTTCTCTTCATGGTCTCAAACAGGGCGACCCCGGGCCCTTTCTCCCAGGTTCCGTCTACAGCAGTGTCGGCATCGGCAGGAATGGCATAGTACTCGTCAAATCCCCGGAAATGATCCACTCTCACCACATCGTACAGTTCAAAGCAGTATTCCATCCGCCGCATCCACCACGCAAAGCCGGTCTTTTCATGGTACTCCCAGTCATAAAGCGGGTTGCCCCACAGCTGCCCTGTGGCAGAAAACGCATCCGGCGGACATCCTGCCACCGCTTTGGGCCGGCTTTCCTCATCAAACTGAAACAACTCCGGACGGCTCCAGCTGTCAGCGCTGTCAAACGCCACATAGATGGGAATATCCCCGATGAACCGAATCCCCCTCTCATTGGCATACTGTTTCAATTTTCTCCACTGTGTCAGGAACATCAGCTGCTGAAACTCATAAAAGGCGATCTCCTCTGCCAGAAGCTTCCGATACTTTTCCATAGCTTCCTGTTGTCTAAGCCTGATATCCCTGTCCCACTGGATCCAGCTTTTCTCCTGGAAATGCCGTTTCAGCGCGGCGTAAAAACAATAATCCCGGGTCTCCGGAAGCAGCTGCTCCTCAAATACGCGCTCCATAGAAACGCCCTCCTGCTCCGTTTGGCCTTTCCATCTCAAAAATGCCCTCTTCAGAAGCGCGAACCGATTCTCATACAGTTTTCCATAATCAATACAAGTCTCGTCCTGGCCAAAATCCGCCTCCCTGCACTCTTTGGCTGTCAGCAGCTTCTCCTTTTTCAGCTGTTCCAGGTCAATAAAATAGGGATTTCCGGCAAATGCGGAAAATGACTGGTAAGGTGAGTCCCCGTACCCTGTAGGCCCCAGGGGCAGGATCTGCCAGTAGCTCTGCCCTGCCTCCTTTAACTGGTCTACAAATTCATATGCCTCTTTGGAAAATGCTCCGATACCGTATTTTGACGGCAGACTGGCTATGGGCATCAGGATCCCGCATTCTCTCATACCCTGTTCCTCCTCATTCCCCTGCTATGTGATCTCAGGTTTTTTATTGCTCCCCCTATCATACCAGAAAATCCTACCTTTTTAAAGAGTTATAGTATTTTTGACACTTTCTGATAAACATCATGACCAGAGGAATAAGAAGAAGGATGATCCCCACAGAAAATACCACCTGTTCCAGCCTGACCGGTATCCGCGCATTCTCCCTCTCCGGCGCCCGAAATATAGGTTCCGAGACCGCAGGCGTCGCGACGGTGTGAAGCTGCCATGGCTCCTCCTCACCGGTTTCTGCCACAGGCTCCGTATCTGTAGGCGCCTTCTGGTACACCGCCTGCCAGGCCACCCCCTGCACAGACTCCAGAACCGCCGTGCCGCCGTAAACTGCCTGACAGTCAGCCACGTACTTCTCTCCTGTCGCCACCGCGCCGCGGTATATCTTTCCATTCTCCCCCACCCAGGAAGGCCCGGTCCATGTTACCTCCCGTATGCGATAATAGTCAGGGTTCACCTGCGCTAAGTTCAGCAGCTCCTTCTCATAACCTGCAAAGGGCTGCTCTTCCCTGGCCGGAACCTGTACGCCATTCAGCTCGTAAATCTGGGCATCAGCTTCTTCCACAGTCAATGGAAGCTCAAATCCCCCGATCCACCTCCAGTTATAAAACTGCACGTCCATAACCGGGAAATCCTTTTTCGTACTTGCGCCATACCGCTCATCTGTAACCGTGATCTCTGCCGTCTCCGGCAGAGTATCCGTCTGCTCCACCTCCCTGTATGTAATGGTTTCTTCTACTTCCTTTGCTCCCTCCTCGGTCATAGCCTCCACCACCTGGCAGGACTGGCGCACATACTCCACATCCCCATATACATAGACTTCCGGCAAAACCTCCGGCAAATGGCTTTCCTCCAGGTACACATCCCCTGTCACCACCAGTCTGCCCTCCGGCTGCACATCCACAGTCTCCGCGAAAGCAGAGACCGGTTTCGATATGGCAAATATAAAGATAAGGATCAAACAGAAACTTTTCATTTTTCTTTTCCCCGCGATCCATGCCACCATCAGACATGCCATACCGGCCAATGCCAACCAGACCCTTTTTTCTCCTTCTTCTCCCTCATCTCCCATCTTGGGGAGTCTTAAATTTGTAAACGTCTGGTAAGAAGTTTTTCCGTGAGCCTCCATAAGGGACCAGTAATCCGTATACACTTTTCCCGTCTTTTCCGGTTCCTTTATCTTTTCCGGCTCTTTTTCATCAGTCGGCCGTTTTCTGTCCGGGGGAACGCCTGGACTGGATGGCTTTTTCTCATTTTCCACCTCCACGGTTATGGTCCCTGCCTTTCTTGGCACCGTAAAATAGATATCCTTATCCAGAGTGTTATAACCGCCCGGCGCTTTCTTCTCCCGCACAAGATACGTCTGTCCGGCCCGCAGTTTTCCCTCCAGCAGATGCGCCTCTTCTGTGGTGGTCCATGTCTCGGCCACAGCCCCGTCCACAGTCACCAGTTCCAATGTGGCTCCTGCCAGCGCAAGGCCTGTCCTTTTATCTGTCTTTGCAATCTTTACCCTGGTCGCCTCGTCTCTCATAATCACCCGGTCCACAGCCCCGTCTCCGGAAACCTTAAAACCCACGTCCGCCGTATACGCATATCCATCAGGAGCCGCCGACTCCCGCAGGGTGTAGGTACAGCCTGCTTTCAACACGCCCACCAGCTTATAGGGCTGTTCCCCGGAGATCCACCATGCGACCACGCTGCCTTTTTCATCCAGGATCTCCAGTCTGGCTCCCTGAAGCTCCTTTTCTCCTGTGATATCGGTTTTACTCACCTCCACATGGGTAGGACGGTCCCGCATCTCCACCTGGTCGATCCTGCCATCCAAAGCCACGGTAAACACAATGTCCTCCCCGTATCCATAGCCGTCCGGCGGCAGCTCCTCGTGAAGCCTGTAGGTCTTTCCCGCCTCCAGTTTTCCCACGATCTCATAAGGCCTTACGCCGGAAAGCCACTCCTCTACCACTGCTCCGCTCTCATCCAGAACCTGCATCACCGCTCCGGGGATCTCCTCCTGTCCTGTAATTCCCTTTTTGCTGAAAATCACATGGGTCTTCTTATCTTCCATTGTCACCTTATGGACACACTCACCCTCTTTCACCTGAAACAAAATATCTTCTCCTATTCCATATCCTTCCGGACTTAACTCCTCATGGAGGATATAGGTCTGTCCCGGCACAAGAACCGCCTCCAGAATATGAGGCTCTTTATCGGATATCCACTGCTCCAGAACCGTTCCGTCGGTCTTTTTCACCTGCATAAGGGCCCCTTTAAGCTCCTCACGGCCTGTGATATCCATCTTGCTCACTGCCACCGCCTGCTTTCGATCCATAACGGCGATTCCCTGGACAGCTCCCTTGTCATCAATGGTAAATCTCATCTTTCCGCTGTTCCTTGCGCTGTTGTCGCTGTAATAGGTGGTCTCCAGAAGCTGGTACTGCTGACCTTTTCGGAAAACCGCAGTCTGCTCCACATCTGTCACCTCTCTTATAAAATGCGCGCACCCGCCGGTCTCTGCTGGCGCCTGTCCCTTTCGGCGCTCCTCTCCCTGAACATCCACCACCTCATAGCGGATATTCTGGTATATGTTTCCAGGGTCAATGGTCACAAACTCATTGGCCTCCAGCGTCAGGCAGTCTCCGCTTTGGAGACTGCCCTCCCGGCTTCCCTCGTACTGATAGGTTCCCCTCAGCTCCTCTCCTGATTCCCTGTACAAAAATATCTGGAATCTGTGGGAGTTTCCTTCCTCTCTTCCTTTGCCTGTGCCTGTCACTTCATGGAACACGGTCAGACGGTTCTTTAGCAGTACCGGAACGACTTTCTTCTCTTCTGTCGTCTCCCCCATACACCGGATGGCCGCCCTTACCGTCACTTCCTTTGCGCCGGGGGATAACTGGCAGGCATACCCCACCTGACAGCTCTCCCCTGGCTGCATCTGCTTTAGCTCATACCAGATCTGTCCGCCCTCCAATTTTCCGTCTCCAGGGTCAATAACCGCGGCCTCCGATCCTGGCCAAACCTCAACTGTCATATCTGTAGCCGTGTAACCAGTATTCACGCAGGTAATGGAAACCGAAACCAACTCGGACGGCTTCACCGCTCCCTGTCCGCCATTGATCACGATCTTAGGGCTTTCCTTTAAAAAGGGATTTTCCACCTCCACCCTGGGCATAAGCTCCGATGGATTCCAGGCTTTGATCTCCTCTCCGCCCTCATGAGTCAGGCTCATACGCACCTTGTCCACCGTCCGCTCCGAAATCACCCAGGTTCCCTGTTCTGACAGATGACACCGCCTTGTGGCGCGCCCTGTGATCTCCCTGGAACCGTCGCTGTAAACCGTGGTCTCCGTCAGATGATAGACTTCATTGTCCCGGATCCCCTCTGCCTCTGTCAGTACGCGGCTGTCCCTGCCCGCGACCCAGGCAGAAACCAGGTTTCCCTCTTTGTCTTGCAGCTCCATCTCCACTTTTATTCCATAGCGCCCCTGTATCTCCACAGAGCGTATCCCATCCCCATCCGCAAGAGAATGAACCGTCACCACGCCCATCTGGCTGTTTATAGCGCAGATACACCTGCCGTCCTGTGACAGGGTAAACACATATGGCTTCATCTTTTCATAACCTTCGGGGGCAGCTTCCTCTATCAGAAGATAGGTTCCCCCGGCTGTCAGACCTTCCAGCACATGGCTCTCTTTCGGTCCTGTTACCCAGGTATCTTCCGGTCTTTCCCTGTCATAGATACACTGTCCCTGAATGTCCCGGCCAGTCACCTGATACACTGCCATCCGCGCCCCCGGGACCCACTCTTTTGGCGAGCCAAAATCCTGTTTGCTAATGGAGATTCTGGTCTTATCGTTGACGATCTCAAGCTCGATCCCTGCCTTCTGACCACTTCCCCAGGATTCCCCCTCATGGTTCGGATCAAACCAGAAGGTGTGGATCTGCATGTCTGACCCATACCCTGTGGGCGGCGTCACCTCTTTCAGCCGGTATCGGTACGGTATGATCTTCCCGTCTTCTGACTGCTCTCCTACCGGCAGATCTGACACATGGACAATCCCGTCGTGATCACTGAGCATTTTTTCGAAGACCGGCTCCCGCTCCATGCCTCTGTAAGCTGTAAGTTCAAATACAACGCCGTTCAGCGTCTCTCCCTGCCCATTGGTCTTTCGTATCTCCAGCTCTCCCCGGACCATCTCGTTCCGCGCCCGTATGATTTGAATCTGCTGATCCTGCTCATAGACGATCTTAACAGGTTCCATCAGCGTATAGTAATCTGGGCTTTTCTCCTCCACCAGGTAGTAAACGCCCTTTGGCAGCCGAGCCAGTTCGTGGGGTCTTATATCCCCTTTTTTGTACCCTGCCGGGATCCGTCCGTTTATCTGATCTGTCTCCGTGTACACGCCGTCCGAACCGCTGACCCACTGGGCCGCCAGAAACTGCGGTTCCTGGATCAGCTGCCCCATTTCGTCGGCCCTGTAGAGAGCCAAATGGGCTCCGGGCAACTCCTCCGTCTTTGTGGATCCTCTCTCCCCTCCTGCGCATTTGGAGATCAGTAGAACACTCTCCTGGTTTCTGACACTGTGCCGCTGGATCTGGATCGTATTCTCTACCATGATAAGCCGGTCCGCAGCCGCCCCATACCCTCTGGGGGGATGTGTCTCCACCAGAACATAGTTCTTTTCCGCAGGCAGATAATCTATACGCCGCATTCCGTCCCCAGTGACATAAGATACGCAGTTGTCATTTATATGGGAAAGCTTCCTGTAGTCAAACTGATATTCATAGACAAAATCCCTTCCCTGGAGGTTTCCCTGCTGCTGGTATGCCGCAATTCGGATAACTGCTCCCTCATTTGTCCGGAATCTGATATCCGCCGTCGTGGGAAACAGGGAGGCCTGTCCCCCTGCCGCCGCGGCGTCAATCTGTTGGTGGGACATATATTTGGCTTCATAGTCTTTTCCGTCCACATTCCACGAAACCATCCGCCCTGATGTTCCATAATCCCGGTACATCTCCTCAAACGCAGCCGCAAATCCCTTGTAAACTCTGCTGTCATTGGTGACCCAGGTATCTGCGATCTTATCTTTATGATATAGGGGTTTCCCGTCTTCAAAAACCGCATGTCCATATTCATCCACCACAGCCTCATATAAGGTAAATCCTGCGCCTTCAAGAGGTATCTTGGTGTCTTTGTCCACGGTATACTTTTCAAATTCCACCTTTGTATGGTCGTTGATCATGGAAAAGATCTGCACCTGGCTGGTATCCTTCACTTGTATATCCATGGCTTTACCGGTTACAAATCCCTGGGGAGTCACCGTCTCCTCCAATATGTAATCGCCCTGGGCCAGCCCCTCCGTGTACAGGGGCTCCTTCCCGGTCTCCCATGAGAGGATCGGTGTCCGCGTCTCCTCTCTGCTCCCGCTCTGCTTTTGATCTCCCGCCTTAAACAGCGTCAGCTTCGCTCCCTCTGTCTGGTTATGGCCAAAGCTGCTCTTTCCCTCCTGCAAAGTCCCGATCTTTGGGTGAGTCCCCCGGGAATCTGTCACATTCATATCCAGCACCTCATACTGATATCGATCCGTGTCATCCAGTTTCTGGATAAGTACCTTTGTGCTGTCGTCTACCATCTGTCCGGTCTGAACCCGGGCTGTCTCCTCCACGGTCATGCCTCTGGGAAACCCTTTGACATAGCCCTCGGGGGCCTTTAATTCTTCCATAATGTAAACTCCCGCGGGAACCCGTCTTAAGATATCTGCCTGACCCTGGCTCATCTGCCCGTCAAAAGGATCATCAGGGCTTGTCTGTCCGGTTATCCACGTATTCTCCATCAGATAGCTTTCCCCGAATCGATGATAAACAGGTTCCGTCGCATTATCAAGGCCTCTGGGGTTCTCCGCCAGATAGGAGGCCTTCTCATGAACCTCTGCAAGGTCAGACTGCTTTTTCCTCACAAAATCTCCGTCCCTGTCATAGAGGGAAGTCTCCTTTCCATAGGTTTCTCTGCTGCAGGTAAAGTACACCGGCAGACCGTGTTCATCCACCACAGGGCGCATCAGCTTCTCAAACAGTCCGCTGTTGCTGTGGCTGATCGGCTCCCCGTCCAGATTCTCCCCTCGGGAATTTTGGATGATAGTCATCATTTTATGACTCTCTTCCCCGGACTGTGACTTCCAGGAACCGGTTATGTATCCCAATTCTCCATGGCCGCCTGACTGGGCCGCTCTGGAGGTCGTGATCTTGTCAACGCCGATCCTGCGCCCGGATTGATCTTTTGTGACTGTCACAGGCCACACATAGAGCCGCCCTGTCTCCCCTTCCTCCACGTAGGCCATGCCGGTGTGAGGATCTACCATAGCGTCCCGGTTCCCCTCCCTGTCAAGGTGGTACAGCAAAGCGCCCTGGGGCAGCGTAAAGATCTTATCTTCTGAATCATACCCCATCTGTGTAAAATCTCCTCCTGTCAGTTCCAGGTAAGGCACGCCTCCTTTAAAGGCAAATACAGAATGTCCCCGGTCTGTTGGCGTGAAGCGGCCTCTGTCCTCTTCCAGCTGTTCCAGTTCAACCAGATCGTGATTCATATCATACCCATAAGCTGTGACCACCCCATCCACGGATTTTCGTGTAAACACATCCAAATCCCCAAGGTCATAATATAAAATATCCGTATCAGACCTTTCCACCATTACCGCGTCCCAGATTCCATCCACAATTTCCTGATGATTATCCACAGAGTTTTCCATATTATCCACTACTTTCCCAGACTTTTCCACAGTTTCCTGCCGATTTTCCACAATCTCTCCTGCTTCTTCCTCATTGTCCTTCCGGACATCCGCAGGTTCTTCCACATCTTCACCCCGGCTTTCCACCGCTTTTTCCACAATACTCTTCCGTTTATCCACAATTTTTTTCCACTTATCCACACGCTCTTGATCTATAGATTCTCTCAGATCCCCGGTTATTGTCTGTTCCCGGTCTTCCCGGGTGTTCAAAAACTCTGTCCTGGTCCCGGCATAGCCTTCTCGGACATACATCCTGGTCACATTGCCGGACGGGCTGCGCTCAACCACCAGCCCCTCGTATCCGTGATCCTCTTTGTCGCCTGAAGGCTTTAGCTCCAATCCTTCATACAACGTCATCACCGCTCCGGTCACATAAGCATTCGCCTCCCTCCACTTCTGTGCATCCACAGTTACATAGCCATATCCGGCAAATATTCCGCCGTGATATACCAGTTCCACCTTTGCGCCTGCGTCCTTCTGTTGCTTTAGATACTCCAACGTCCCTTTCTTCCACCCATAGCCAAGATATCTTCCCTGGCTGTAGGCATATTCGTAAGCAGGATTGCCGCCGATCTCCGTCAGGCTCCCGTCGATCCGCCCGTTTACCTTGTAAGTCACGTAGGTACCTTGATTCTTCTTCTTTTCAATCTTTAACTGAATGGGAGCGTTTTCTATGTACACCCGGGCCAGATCCCCACTATCTTTTGCCTCCCCCATTCGTTTATAGACTGTGGCCAGGACAAGGTTGTCTGCATCTCCCTCTTTGCAGTATGCCACTGTGTCGCTGTATATCTCCAATGCCACAGGCTTTGTCCTTGTATAGCCTGCGGGCGGACTTATCTCCACCAGAACATAGGCTCCCGCGTCCAGCTGTTTCGGAGTCTCCAGATACCCGACATTCTGGTCTCCATAAATCTGTCCGTCTTCCTCTACAGAGTCCATGGCTCCATCCCTGGTGGTGGTGTAAGCTCTAAAATCCCCCACCTTTTTTCCGGAATCATCCATAAGGATCACCTGATCTTCTTCCCTGCACACCGGGGTCCCGGCAGGCACAAATCCGCTGTAAAGCTCTCCCACACCCAAAGACGCCCGGGAAACCGTATTGATCTGCTCTGCTCCCATGCCCAAAAGAAACAGCCTGCTTCCTGTAATGAGAGTTCTTTCCCCATAGGTCTTTACCTCCCCGGTTCCGTACCGGGAATCATCTCTGCTGGCCCTGTATATCCGAAATACGGCCCTGTCATGGAGAATATTTTCATGGGTCTGTGAATCCAGCT